>NZ_PGFA01000001.1:3000000-3240212 GCF_002797555.1 Hymenobacter chitinivorans DSM 11115
GCGGGCAATGGCGTCGAAGGTGTCGGGCTCAATGTCGAAGTCGAGCTGGGTGGCAAAGCGCACGGCCCGCATCATGCGCAGCGGGTCGTCGGAGAAGGTAATATCCGGGTCGAGCGGGGTGCGGATCGTTTTCTGCTGCAGGTCGCCCATGCCGTTGTAGCGGTCCACGAGCGTACCAAAGTCCTGGGGATTGAGACTCAGGGCCAGGGCGTTGATGGTGAAGTCGCGGCGGGCCAGGTCTTCCTCCAAAGTGCCGGCCTCTACTTCGGGCTTCCGGCTTTCGGCCCGGTAGCTTTCCTTGCGGGCCCCCACAAACTCCAGCTCCACGGTTTCGGTGGGTAGCATGGCCGTGCCGAAGTTCTTGAATACCGTCACCCGGGGCTTACCCGGCAGCTTGCGCCCCACGGCCTGGGCTAGCTTTATTCCGTCGCCCACGCACACCACGTCCACGTCCTTGCTGGGCCGCTGCAGGGCCAAATCTCGCACGAAGCCCCCAATAACGTAGGCCGGGTAGCCCAATTCCCCCGCCGCCTCGGCAATGGTCTCAAACAACGGATTCTCGGGAAGCTGGGGAGTAGTCATGCGCAACGGGGTAAGTAAAACGGCCGCAAAGGTAATGTGCTAATGTGGAGAATGTGCGGATGTGCTAAACCCGGGTCCTTGCGAGGACGCAAAGCGAAGCTAATACGTCCTCTGAAATGTGGTGCGTGGCCTTATGTGAAACGCCCTCAATCGTATGCAACGATTGAGGGCTTTTTGGTAAAAGGGCAAGTCGTCCTGCGCAGAGGACGGATGGCTTTGTCATTCTTCCTCGCAAGGACACGAGGCCTTCATTCTCACATTCCCCACATTCCCCACATCAGCACATCAGCACATCAGCACATTATACTCACATTAACCCCGGATTACTTCCAGGCTGCCGTCGGGCAGCACCCGCACGATGCGGGAAGGCTGAGCCCGGGTTTCGTCGTCCTGGCGCCAGCTTACCACGTAGTCGGCGGCGCGCACGATGGCGGGGCTGATTTCGGGGTAAATGGCGGCCGTGGGCTCCCCGCTGAGGTTGGCCGAGGTCGAGACCAGGCCGTGGCCCAGGCGGCGCACTACTTTGCGGGTAAACTCATCCTGCAGCGTCACGCGCAGGCCCACGGTGCCGTCGGGGGCCAGCAGGTTGGGCGCCAGGTGGCGACTGCCCGCTACTATATAGGTAGTGGGCCGCTCCTGGGCCGCCAGCAGCTCACTCAGGTTGGGCGGCACCACGGCGGCGTATTTGGCAAACATGGCCTCATCGGCCACCAACACGATAAAACCTTTCTCGGCCGGCCGGTTCTTGATTTTGTACACCTTTTCCACGGCCGGCGGCACTTCCGCGTCGCAGCCCAGGCCCCAGACCGTATCCGTCGGGTAGAGAATCACCTGCTGCAACAGTAAGGCATCGACGGCGGCGTCTACTTCCTGGCGAAAGAAATTGCTGTTGGTAGTGTTACTCATGGTCGGTGGTGGGGCTGATGGATTGGCAGAGCTCAACTAGTACGCCAGCCGCGCTTTTGGGATGCACAAAGCAGACGAGCTTGTTGTCGGCCCCGCGCTTGGGCTCCTCGTTGAGCAGGGTGAAGCCTTCCTGCCGCAGCCGCGCCATTTCGGCCCGGATGTCGTCTACTTCAAAGGCCACGTGGTGAATTCCCTCGGGCTTTTTGGTCAGGTACTTGGTAATGGCGCTGTCGGGCGAGGTGCCGGCCAGCAGCTCAATTTTGGAGCCGCCGACCTGGAAAAACACCGTATCCACGGCTTCACTGGCTACGTGCTCGGTTTTGTAAGGCGCCGCCCCGAGCAGGGTTGTATACAAGGCGGTGGCAGCTTCAAGGTCGTGGACGGCCAGGCCGAGGTGTTCCAGATTGGTAAACATGAAAGTTGGGGTGGGAAGCTGGTGGACTCTATTTGGAATATATCTACTTTTGTGGGAGCAAAGTAAAACCTGTTCATCGGTTTTTGTGTTCTACCTGCGAATCATTCTCCACTAGGATTCGCCCGCTTACTCTGGTTTTTCGCTGATTTACATACTCCGAGCCATGCTCAAGCTACCTATTTACCTCGACAACAACGCCACCACTCCGCTGGACCCGCGCGTGTTGGAGGCCATGATGCCCTACCTGACCGAGGTGTTCGGCAACGCTGCTTCCCGTAACCACCCTTTCGGCTGGGCCGCCGAGGAAGCCGTCGACTATGCGCGCGAGCAGATTGCTTCGCTCATCAACTGCGACTCCAAGGAAATTATCTTCACCTCGGGCGCTACCGAGTCGGATAACCTGGGCATCAAGGGGGTATTTGAGATGTACGCCCAGAAAGGCAACCACATCATCACTGCTACCACCGAGCACAAAGCCGTGCTCGATACCTGCAAGCACATCGAGAAGCTCGGCGGCCGGGTAACCTACCTGCCCGTCAACTCGGAAGGCCTCATCAGCCTCGAAGACCTCGAAGCTGCCATGACGCCCCAGACCGTCCTGGTGACCATCATGTACGGCAACAACGAAACCGGCACCATTCAGCCGATTCGCGAAATTGCCGCCATTGCCCACAAGCACGGCGCCCTTTTCATGACCGACGGCACCCAGGCCGTGGGCAAGATTCCGGTTGACGTTATTGCTGACGGCATCGACATCATGGCCTTCACGGCCCACAAGATGTACGGTCCCAAGGGTGTGGGTGCCCTGTACGTGCGCCGCAAGAACCCGCGGGTAAAAGTAACCGCCCAGATGGACGGCGGCGGCCACGAGCGCGGCATGCGCTCGGGTACCCTGAACGTGCCCGGCATCGTGGGTTTGGGCAAAGCCTGTGAGCTGGCCCGCCTGGAAATGGCCGCCGATACGGCCCGTCTCTCGGCCCTGCGCGACAAGCTGGAGCGCGAGCTGCTGACCCTGGAAGAAAGCTACGTGAACGGTTCGCGGGAGCACCGCCTGCCCCACGTGACCAACATCTCCTTTAAGTACGTGGAAGGCGAAGGCCTGATGATGGGCGTGAAGGACCTGGCCGTATCGTCGGGCTCGGCCTGCACCTCGGCTTCACTGGAGCCCTCGTATGTGCTCAAGGCCCTGGGTTTGAGCGACGACCTGGCCCACAGCTCCCTGCGTTTTGGCCTGAGCCGCTTCACCACCGAAGAGCAGATCGATTACGCCATCGGCCACGTAAAAGAAGCTGTGACCAAGCTCCGCGAAATGTCGCCCCTGTGGGAGATGTTCAAGGAAGGCATCGACCTCAGCAAGATTGAGTGGGCTGAGCACTAAAATCTCAGTTGTCAGTTGGTAGTTGTTGGTTGTTAGGAAACAATGAACACGCCGAAAACTGACAACCAACAACTATCAACTGACAACCAAACAAAGCCATGGCTTACTCCGATAAAGTAATCGACCATTACAGCAACCCCCGCAACGTGGGCACGCTGGACAAGAGCAAAAAAAACGTGGGCACCGGCCTGGTCGGCGCCCCCGAGTGCGGCGACGTAATGCGTCTGCAGATTGAGGTCGACGAAACCACCAATACCATCACCGACGCCAAGTTCAAAACCTTCGGCTGCGGCTCGGCTATTGCCTCGTCGTCGCTGGCTACGGAATGGCTGAAAGGCAAAACCGTGGACGAGGCCCTGGCCATCGACAACATGGAAATTGTGGAAGAGCTGGCTTTGCCGCCCGTAAAAATCCACTGCTCGGTGCTGGCCGAAGACGCCATCAAGTCGGCCATCAACGACTACCGCGTGAAAAACGGCATGCCCGCCCTGGAAGAGTCGAAGGCTCACCATTAATTGTTTGATTGCTGATTGTCGATTGGTAATTGGTAGTTGTTCTCCGGCAAAACCGTGGGCCAACTACCAATCGACAATCAGCAATTAGCTTTTAACAAGTACCCAATGGAAGTTTCGCCCGACATTCACGTCGAAAGCAGCCGGATTCAGAAGCAGATTGAGGATTACCTGGGCATGGGCCCGGGCAACTTGCTGTTCGAGTTTCGGCAGCTGGACCATCTGGTGCGGCTGGATCTGATTACCGTTAATCCGCGCCACCACCAGAGCTTCCTGTTTCGCTACGAGGAAGGCTACGACAAGCTGGATGCCCTGCGCAAGATGCTGACCTACGTGCAGCGCCTGCGCGACACGGAAAGCTCCTACACGATTCAATGGCGGGCCCGCGGCGACAAAGAGCTGCAGACTTCCTATTTCCGGGCGCACAATACCTACGAGGCCCTGGACAAGCTCTATTACGGGCGCGACCTAAACACTATCACCGTGTTCAGTGTTGTGCTCAATCCTTCCTCGTAACAACCGGTAGCATAACGCAGGCGGACACTATTTGCCGCCGTTTTCTGTTTCTCTACCAAGTACGCCATACCCAGTACTACCCAAGCCATGATTACCGTTTCTGATAAAGCCAAGGAGAAAGTAGAGCGTCTGATGTCCGACGCTCAGCTCGACGAAACCTACCGCCTGCGGGCTTCCGTGGCGGGTGGCGGCTGTTCCGGCCTGTCCTACAAGCTCGACTTCGACAACGAGGTGAAGCCCATGGACCAGGAGTTCGAGGACAAAGGTGTCCGCGTCGTGGTCGACATGAAAAGCTTCCTGTACCTGGCCGGCACCCAGCTCGACTTCTCGGATGGGCTCAACGGCAAAGGCTTCTACTTTGACAACCCCAATGCGTCGCGCACCTGCGGCTGCGGCGAGAGTTTCTCCGTGTAGTTTGCCGGGCCTGCACGCATTCGAGGCAGCGCAGCTTACCGCACAAAAAAAGCCCTACCCCGCGCGGGATAGGGCTTTTTTGTGACTATTGCCTCCGTAACCTACTCGCGGGCGAAGCGCTGGGTAACCCGCTCCTTGCCGCTGCCGACTTCGAGGAAATAGCCCCCGGAGCGCAGGTTTTGCACGTTGATGGCCCCCTGAGCCGATACTTTGCCCTCCAGCAGCGTTTGGCCCAGGGTGTTAAATACCCGGTACGGCGTACCGACCATCGTGGCGGGCAGGTTGAGTTGGTCGTAGGTTGGGCTGGGGTAAGCCACGGCCAGTACTGCTCCCACCACCCGCACCGGCGAGTACGACGTCTGCCCATCTTGGTCTATCTGCTGCAGGCGGTAGTAGCTCACGCCCGAGAGGGGCTCAGGGTCTTTGCTGCTGTAGGAAGTAGCTTTGTCCGTGGTGCCCGCGCCTCGTACTGATTTGATGGTGCTGTACACCTGCCCGTCGGCGCTGCGCTGCACTTCGAACCGGTCGTTGTTTTTTTCGCTGGCCGTGACCCACTGCAGGAATACGGCCCCGGACTGGCGCGCGGCGCTGAACGAGGTCAGCTCCACGGGTAAGGGGCTGTTGCTGCCGATGACCACATCGTCGATGTACAGGGCCGTCTTACCGTTGGCAATCAGGCTAATCTGCACTTGGATTTGGGTGATGGTCGAGCCAAAGCTGATGCTAGCCGTAGAGTAGCCCCCGGTGCCCGTCAGGCTGGTACCTTGCCCGCTGCCGGTCAGGTCATTGGGCGACGTCACGGTGGCTAGCGTTGGGCTTGTTGTGTTGATCGTAGCGCCGGCCACTCCCGTTCCGGTGTAGTTGAATACCGACCCGTTGGCTTGTCCGTTAATCCGCAGGGTGGGCACAAAAGTCGTCGAGCCATTGTAAGCTATGCTTACCAAAACACCCGCCGAACCGTTGTCGATACCACCGTTGTTATTGGTTTGGTACGAAGCCAGCCGGAACCGGAAGAAGTTGGATGACGAACCCGTGGCAAATGTGGTGTTATTAAAAGTCAGGACCGAAGTAGTAGTACCGCCACCGGTGTTGTTGACCACGCCCCAGGCCTGGCTGCCCTCGCTATAGACGTTGCTCGTTTTGGGGGCGGCGTTGGTATTGGTGGTAGTAGCAGCCCCCAAAGTGCCCGTTGCCACCGAGCCGGGGTCAGTGGCGCCGACCGTATACAGCAGTTCGTTCTGGGCGCTGGTTGTCTCAAACCCCTGCTGTAAGCGGTAGGACTGGGCTTGACTCGCCAAAGCAGAAATTAGTAAGCCGGGAAGCAGAAAAAGAGTTGCGGTAGGTTTCATAGATGTGCGTGTAAGGTTTGCGAAGAGGTCGGTTCGGCTGGGCTGAGGCCATTAAGCAGCAAGGACACTGCCCGGATGCTGGCGAACTTCGAATAGTACTAATGAGCGTTAGTACCTGATTTATTCGGCAATGAGTCAGGTGCAATTCAAGCTTTCATTAGTGCCATACTGGCCGCAACTTACCACTAAATTAAAAACATAAAAAAAGGCCCCTTCGTAAAAGGGGCCTTTTTTCACCGAAACTGATCCTGCTGCTATTCAGCGCGGGTAATTTTATGCGTGGTTACCCGCCCGTTTTGCGCAATCTTGACGAAGTACACTCCTTGCGGAAGCTGGCTCATGTCTATCGACCCATCCGGAGCGCAGGCACCCGACCATACGGCGCGGCCCGTCAGGTCGGTGATAATGATCTGCATAGCCTGCGGATTCACCTCCGCCCCCCGGACTATGAGGCGGTGCTGCACCGGGTTGGGGAAGAGTTGCAGCTCTGCTACTCCGTCCACCGTTGCTACGGCCGAGTACGCGGCTTTGCCGTTTTGGTCGACCTGGCGCAACCGGTAGTAAGCCAGGGCAGTCGGCGCCTGCTTGTCCAGCACGGAATACAGTTGCTGATGGCTGCTCTGCCCCTGCCCGGCCACGACGGCGACGGTAGTAAATTCACGGCCGTTGAGGCTGCGCTGCACGTCGAAATGCGCACTGTTGGTTTCTGAAGCCGTAGCCCAGCGCACGACAACGCCGGTGCTTTGGCGCTGGGCTGAAAAACTGGTCAGCGAAACTGGCAAGGGGTTGTCAGCCGCGGAGGGGTCGGTGCTGGCCAGGGCAAAGTCGCTGAAGGAGGTAAAAGTACCCGACGTAAGGGTAGTGCTGGTGTTAGCACTGCGCCCGATGTTGTCCCAGCCATTACCACTGTTTTTGCCAATGACCAGGGAAGCCAGGCTCGGGTTGGTTACCTCATCGTCGGCGCCAAAGCTCAGGGTAACGGTACCACTAAAGCCAGTGGGGGCCACCGTGGGCACCAGGCTGAAGTAACGCACCCGCGACACCCGGGTCAGGTCACCGTTGAGGCGCCGGTCGGGGAAGGAAGCGTCGTTCTGGGTGGCCGTAAACGTAGTCTGCGCGTCCAGAGTAGCCACGCTCAGCGTTAGGGGCCGGAACTTGCCATTCGCCCCAATGGGGAAGACATAATCGGCCACGGCGGCCGTAGCGGGCGTGGGCTGAATTTCGCGCTGCATTGGCCCCTCCACGTAGCTGGCCGCGCTGGTCTGGGCGGGCAACAGTACGGCGTCGGCGGCTAGCTTGAGCATGGCCGAGGGCGAGGTGGTGAGCACCCCATTGAGCAGCTCCAGACCGCCACTGTTGGCATTGCTCAGGGCGTTTACTACGACGCCCGTAGCCAAGGTTACCCCGGCCGGGTTGTTGATCTGCAGAATAACGTTCAGGCCCAGGTAGGACGTGCCGGTATTGCTCTGCGTCAGAGGGGTGCCGCTGATGGTTTGGGGAGTGGTTCCGTTCAGGATCAGGCGGCGGGCCGTAGTAAGGGAAGCCGGCTCAAACTTAAAGCGGCCCGCATTAACCAGGTTGCCCCGCACGGTAATATCACTATTGAGCGAAGCGGTAAAGCTTGCGTTGGCCGCCACCGTCAGGTTGCCGCGCACAATGAACGGACTGCTGCCGTTGGTCAGGTAAGGAAAGAAGCCGGAAGCCGGCAGAGTGCTGGTGGCCGGATACGTCAGGGCCAGGCTACCGTAGGTACGGCCCGTAGTCGGGATGCTGTAGCTGCTCCCGGCTGGCACGTCGAACTGCACGAGGCCAGTTTCAGTACCGCTGACCGTCGACAAGTTGTCCAGCAACGCGCCAATTCCGCGGACGGTGCGGTGCACATAGGTTCCGCCGTTGTAGATGACGAAGTTCGGGCCGGCCGGAGTGATGTCCACCGAATTGCCCGAGCCGCCCGAGGCCGCGCCAGAGTTATTGATAAACACGCCGCCGCCGTAAATTACCAGGGCGTTGGTGGCTTTGGTAAAGCGCAGGTAGTCGACCACCGTATTGGTATTGGGCAGCAGTACCGTAATGCCGGCCCCACCGTTGGGGTTGATAACTAGGGAGCCCAGCGACAGAGTACCAGTAGTTACGGCGGGCAGAGTCATCGTGTAGGCCCCGCTCACAAAGGTGTGGTCAAGCAGCAGGTCTTCCCCGGCCGCCGGCACCTGGTCGGTGCTCCAGTTGAGCGGGTCGGCGAAGCTGGTTCCGTCCCCTCCCCCATCCCAGCGGGTCAGGACCACGCCCGACACAGTACCCGATACCAGTACCGGCGCCGAGAGCGTACCGTTGGAATTGGTCACCGTGCCGCTGTAGGAGCCGGCCGTAGTGCCAGTCAGGCGCACGTAAATAGTCTGGTTGAGGCTGCTACCAGCGGGCGTTAGGCTCAGCGTGTTGGCATCGGTTGTAATTCCGGTAAAGGCCGCCGTAGTCGACACCTGGAAGCCCGCTGGGGCCGTCACTGTCACCGGCGTGCCATCCAGGTTAGAGCCAGCCAAGGTATAGGTTTTGGCCGTTGATGGCGCGCCTTCGAAGGTGGTCAGCCCGCTGATAGACGTGGGGGCCGTGGCCGGCGAGGTAGTAGCCGTAAGCGTGGGAGTAGCCGCGGCCACCGTTACTTTCACGGCATTGCTCGTCACGGGACCACAGGCGGCGAAGCTGGAAACCACCGTCACGTAGTAGTCGCCAGCCGTGGCGAAGTTTGGAGTGTAGCTGCTGCCCGTGGCCCCGCTGATGGCCGTAACCGGGCCACCGGGGGCGGGGGCGAAATACCACTGCCGCGAAGTAGCCGTTGGGGTTTCATTGGCCGTCAGCGGCGTGCCGTTCACGCCCACTCCAATGGCCTGGTCGGCCGCGGGCGTCACGCTTACGGTGGGGTTGTTTACCACTGTTACCGCTACCGAAGTTTGTCCGGTTACGCTGGGGTTGGTGGCTACAACCCGCAGTTTGTAGCCGGCTCCGTTGGGCGTAGTAGCCGGCAGGGTGATGCTGATGGTTTGCTCGGTGGTAGCGCTGATGTTATCCAGGCGCCCCACCTCAGTGGGGGTGCTGCCGAAAACGCCGTTGGCGTCCGACAGTTGGGCTACGAAGCTGTTGGTGTTCCCGTAAGGCCCCGTGGGAGTAAACGTGGCGCTAAACGTAGTTCCGGCGCAAAAGGCCCTACCCACGAAAACTGGGGCCGAAATCGTGTTGGCGGCGCCCAGCGCCGTGCCGTACAGGTTAACGTTGTCGACGCCGAAAGTACCGGCGGCCGCGGTTGTCGAATAACCGTAGATGCGGAACACGACCGTGCCGGAAAAGGCGGTCAGACTGGTCAGGACCACCGTTTTAACCGTACCGTACGCGCTGCTCGAATTCTGCACGCCCCCGACTGTGGTACCGAAGTTATCCTGACTGGTACGCAGCTCCCACTTTTGGGGACCGGTGCCCGAAGCCCGGTCCTGCAAGGTCAGGCTGGTGGGTGTTACTTGGTAGCCGCTGGCCGCCGTCAGGCGAAATTCGTAGTAGCCCTTCGTCGTGTCCGACAACGTGGTGGTGATGGGGAAGCCCGACGAGCGGAAGTCCCCGGTGGAAGTGGCCGTCAGGCCGGTGCTGCGCTTGAAGGCGCTGCCACTCACGTTGGCCCCTACCGTCGACGGGTTTTCGGGGTTAGTAGCCGCGTCGAAGTTGTAGCCCAGCAACGGTGCTGCCGTGGTGGTGAATGATTCGTCGGCGCCGTAGCTGGTGCCTACGTTATTGGTGGCGTAGGCGGCTACGTAATAAGTAGTGCTAGCCGTAAGGCCCGTTAAGCTGCTGGTAAAGCTCCCCGTCGTGCCCGAGGCGGTTACGGAAGTCACGCCGCTGCCCCCCAGACGAGGACTAGGCGAGAGGCTGTAGACAACCCCACGGGCCGTAATAGTAGCCCCGCCCGACGCCGTCACGTTCCCGCCGCCCGTAGCCGAGTTAAAGGAAATGTTCGTTGCGGCAGCCGTCGTCACGGTTGGGGCAGTCGTTACGGTGAATGTGCCCGTGGCCGAATACGTGGCCGAGCCGCCGTTGGACAGGACCACCGGGCCGGTAATGGAGCCCGGCGCGACGGTAGCCGTTACGGCCGTCGGCGTGGCCGACACGCTGGTGGCCGCCACGCCTCCCACCGTCACCCCAGTAACGGTGCCCAGGTTGGTACCCGAAATCGTGATAACCGTGCCAACCGGACCGGCCAGGGGGGCAAACGTGGTGGGCGCGGGCGGGGGCGTAACCGGCGCGGCCGAAGTTTGCACCCCGGTGCTATACCCATCCCCGTTGGTGGTGAATGCCTTGAAGTAGTACGTCGTACCATTGGTTAGGCCAGTTACCGTAGCACTGGCGCCCGGGCCGGCGTACACCACAAATTGCCCGCCGCCCAGGTCGGTACCCGCGCCGTAGGTGGCGCTGGCCGTCAGGGTACCCGTGGGCGTAGCCGTGACGCTGGCCGTACTGGCGACAATTACCGTTTGGGTAACGCAAGAAGCTGGCGCGGTCCAGCTTAAGGGCACCTGGGCATCGCCCACCGTAGCCGTCAGGTTGGTTACCTCATTGGTTTGGTAGTTCACCACCGTCAGGTTGGCTCCGTTGTCGGAGCCCGTAGTGGCGGGGCTGCTGGCATCCACCCGGATCCGGTACGCCGCGCCTGAAGCTACTGAAGGGGGAATTACAGCATTAATGGTTCCCGAATTAGCATCACTAGCCAAGGTCCCAATGCTGGTCGTGCCGAGGTAGGCCGTGTAGGTGTTGCCGCTGAACGTACCCGTGGAAGTAAACGGCACCGAAACCACCGCGCCGGTGCTGCCTACGCAGTAGGTGGAGGCCGGAATAGCGGTAGTCGTAACTGAATTGCTGGCGCCCGCCGTTACGGTAAAGTCCACCGAATTTGAAGCCGGGCCCGTGCTGGTATTTTTCACCGTGACGGGGAAGGTGCCCGCCGTAGCCACGGCGCTGGCCGGTACGCTGGCCGTGAGTTGGGTAGCCGACACGAAGGTGGTCGTCAGAGCCGTACCATTGAAGTAGGCCGTGGCCCCACTCACGAAGTTGGTGCCAGTCAGAGTCAGCGTAAAGGCGCTGCTGCCCGCCGATTTTGTGCTCGGGTCAATACTGGAAATAGTGGGTGCTTCAACCACGTAGCTTACCGTCACATCGTCAATGGCCAATAGATGGTCATTACCACTGTCGTTCAGGTCAACCCACCGCAGCATTATCTCACTATCGTTCGGCAATGGGCTGGCTAATGTGATGGTTGCCGAAATGTTAGCCACTCTGTTGGCAGGCAGGTTTCCATCCAATACTGCTGAACTAGAGCCAATCACTGGGCTACTAAACGTTAGCGCCGATACAGAGGTAAACGTTCCGCCTGTCACAGCTGTAACCGTAGTACCAGTCTGGTAGTCGAAGGTTAAGCTTTGAATTCCCGCGTTTTCCCGTCGCCACTGCTCACCTGTGTAGGTGATGGTGAAAGAGGATATTGCAGCGCCAGTTGTATTTTTTAACCGCAGGCCTATATAGCCTTTACCAATACCTGAGCTCCCCGTAAAAGTATTGGTGGGTGTGTAGCCTAATGCCCGGTCGCTAAGCGGGTTAGTGCCCGCTACACCGAAAGCATACAGGCCGGCAGTGGAACTGGTACTACCGGTATTTGCTCCATATGTAGTAATGGCAGCTGTATTGTCTGTGCGGGCGTACCAGCCTAGTAAAGTGCTATTATCGGTCCAGGACCCAGAGGTGAGAGTATTAAATGACTGAACTTCATTCGGCCCGGTTAGGAGCACCTGCCCCTGCCCTAACAGCGGGCTGAGCAATATCAGCAATGAAAAAGCCGCCCTAAGCGCTAGCCTAACCCAGTTTTCGCGTTTAGGTTGAGTAGTGTTTTTAATCATGCAAAAGGCAGATAAAGAAGAAGATGGAAAGGAAGCAATCTAACCTTTAAAAGTAGATATTATACTATTGATAATTACTATAGTCCTTGTTAAGCAATAGTTAATACCGTCGTTGGGCAACAAAAAAAGGCCTCCCGAAACCGGGAGGCCTTTTTTTGTTTTGATAAAACCAGTTGCCTAGTTCTTGATCAGCTTGCGGCTCACTTTCGTTTCGCCTTCGCCTACTACAATGATGTAGGTGCCAGGCTTCAGGTCCTGCGTGCTCAGCTCACCCTGGCTGCTCAAGCGAGCCTGGCGAATCTGACGACCCGACAGGTCGGTGATGCGAACTAGCAGACCTTCCGTGGTACCGGAGGGCAGCGCTATGTTTACTACATCAGCGCCCTGCGTGGGGTTGGGATACACACTCACTTCCGTCAGCTTAGTCGTAACAGCCAGCGTCTTCGAGTAAGAAGCCGTGCCGTCCTCATCAATCTGCTTCAAGCGGTAGTACGATACGCCGGCCAGGGGCTTGGTATCGATGGCCTCGTATTTCGTGCGGGTAGTGGCTGTGCCAGCACCTTGCTTGAAGTCAATCGTTGTGAAGGTCTTGGCATCCGAGCTGCGCTGCACCTCAAAACCACGGTTGTTGGTTTCGCTGGCCGTAGCCCAGTTCAGCACTACGCTGTTATCACGCACCTTGGCCGTGAACGAGACCAGCTCCACGGGCAGTGGGTTCTGGGGCTCGTTGTTCGGCACGCGGTAGTTCTCTGCATTCAGTACGTTGTCGTTGTTGAACTCGAAAGCAAAGAAGTTGTAGGTCAAGTTGGGGTCCAGGCCGGTCACGGTAAAGTTGTCCGAAGCCGCGCTGAATACTACGTAGGTGTTCGAAGAAGCTTCGATGACAGTACCGCTACCGAACACGTAAGCACCGTTCACCGTCGTACCGGGGTTGAAGTTCTGCTTGTCGCGAGGGAACAGGCTAACGGGCAGCTTCGTGTAGGTGCTGCTGGCAATTACCAAGCGGTTCTGACCATAGCTAGTGCCAGCGGGCGGATTCGACAGGTTAAAGGTAATCGTGGCCGAGGTGCCGTTGCGCACGATCGTAGCCGTCGACTGCACCGTAGGCTCCGTGGCAATCGAGAAGCCCGAAGTCCGGCCAAAGCCGCTGGTCAGCGCGAAGGAGCTGCCGTTGAAGAAGCTGGCATTGGTGAAGAGCAATTCCTGGGCGGCGTTACCAACGCGGGTAGGCGCAAAGCGAACCAGCAGGTTACGAGTGAAGTTACCTTCACCATCCGGGGTGATAGAAGCGCTTTTGACGTAGGTAACACCATTGTCGAGCGAGAACTCAAACTGGGGAATACCAGTGGGGTTACGCGGGTTGCTTTCATTCGGGAACTGTACCGTTACATCACCCGCCAGCAGGAAGCCGTCGAGACGAACAGTCGTCGAAGCCGACGTGGTGCCTTTCACGATGTTGTCGGGGAAGGTGCCGATAGCACGGTCCAAACGGATGGTAGGCTCGCTGATACCGGTTACCGATACGTCGAAGTTAGGCGCCGGAGCACTGGAGTTGCGAATGTCGGCCGTTACCGTAATTGCGTTTACACCCGGTACGAAGCGTACGTAAATAGGACGCTGGGTTACGTTACCCTGGTTATCGGGCGTAAAGGACAGCTGGGACACGAAATTGATGTTGTCCGCCGAAACCTGGAAGTAGCTAGCATTGGGACCAATGGGCTGCACGATCAGCGGATCAATCAGGTTGGTACCGGCCAGCAAGTATGACTGCGAAACCGACTGCGTAGTAGGACGGGTTACGAAGGTAAATTCGTTACCATTGGGGTTCGAAACCGAGATATCCGAAATAGCACCGCTGGTGTTGACAGCCGTAATAGATACCAGTTTCGGTTCGGCACCGGTGCTGGTCACGTCGATACGCTCGTTGAAATTACCGGCGGCCACGAGGGCTACCAGGCGCACTTCAATGATTTGCGACGAAACCGTACCGCTAACCGGGTTGATGGTCAGCGGGCTTTTCGTAAAGCTGCCACCGGCCGAGGCGTTGCGGATTTCGATGTTGGGGCTGCTGGGCGACAAAACAATACCGGCCGTCAGATCAGTACCGCTAACCTCGAAGCTGCGGGTGCTGGTGCCACCGCTGCTGGTTACCGTACCAAAGTTCAGAGCCCCGGGGTTTACGGTTACGACCGGGATACCCGAGCTCGGCGTACCTTCACCCGTTACGCGCACCAGCTGCGTGGTGGCGTTGGTTGAAGTTACCGTAATGTCATTGGCATACTGCTGCACGACCGTCGGGCTGAACACCACGTCAATTGCCGTCGTGGCCAGCGTGCCGTTGGTTGGGGTCAGCGTCAGAGCGCTGGTCGAGAAGAAGTTCGTGCCGGTCCGGATACGGAAGCCGCTGGGGGGCGTGATGGTCACAGGGCCCTGCAGGTCAGCACCGCTTACGTTGAAGGTGCGGATAATTGAGCTCGAAGAACCAACGGTTACCTGACCAAAATCAGCTAAGGTGCTGGGAGTTGCCGTCAGAACGGGCGTGGGCAGCACGCCCGTACCCGAAACACCTACATTTACCGTGTTGGCACCGGGGCTAGATACCACAACATTGTCCACGTAGCTTTGGGCAGCCGTGGGCAGGAAACGAATATTAACCGTGGTGGAGCTAACGGCGCCGCTAACTGGCGTCAGCGTTACGGAAGAAGCATAAGCACCGCTGCCAACGCTTACCTGGAAACCTGCCGGAGCCGTTACAGTGATAGGGCCGGTCAACGAAGTGCCCGATACAACCGTCGTCTGCGGAGCCGAAGGTGAGTTTACCACCTGATTGCCAAAGCTACGCGAGGTAGGATCAGCCGTCACAGTTGGCGTACCAGCGGCACGGGTACCCGTCAGGTTGAAAGTAATTGTGCTGGCTTCATCTGAGGTGAAGCTCAGCGTCCGGTTGATGGTTGTACCAGGGGTACCGGAAGTAGGACGGAAACGAGCATATACTACCGTGTTGATATTTCCGCTGGCGTCCGGAGCCAAGTCGAAAGCACTACCGCTGAAGGTGATATTGTCGCGGCTGATTTCGTAGCCGGTACCGCTTAGCGCTACGGTAACGGGCATAGTCAGGCTAGCCCCCGTTACGGTGTACGACTTAGCGGCCGAAAAGGAGCCCACTGCTACCGAACCAAAGTTCTGGGGGTTAGCAGGGTCAGCAGGAACTACGCTAAAGGACTGTGCATGCCCTACAAATGGCAATGCCAGCAGGAGCAGCAGCAAAAACCGCCAGTGCGGCTTTTGTACCCACTGCCGGGCACTCTTGTAAGTGTTTTTCATAGTATGTTCAGGTAAGGGTTACGAAAGAAGAAAAAGGAAAGATGAACAGGTTAGACCCATGGTCGAAACTCAACGTCATTACGCGTAAAACCAGTGAATAGATTACTAAATTTCACAGGTTAGATGGTATTTTTTCGTGATAAAAAAGGACCGGTTACTTTATTCAAGACGTACTCTGCGACCATATTTCGTGCCAAAGGCATGGTTCTTCGAACTCGTGTGCAATAACTGGCAATTTTAGATTGAGTATTCAAATTTAACTTTATAGTTAAATTATAGTATTCCGGCAAATATGTATTTAACATGATATTTTCTTTTATCGCGCAAAGTTGCATCATTTTTCGTACATGCTAGTCATTTACCGGTGGGCAAAATTATACCTTTCGTTCGGGAGGTGTTAGATAGAATATTGCTTTGGAGAACTGCCGTTGAGTTTTCGGCCATCTTATACCCAGCCGGTGATTCGTTAAGCTGGGTTGATACAAGGAACTATGGCAAGTAGTTCAGCTTCACAACGAATTTGGACGGGCTAAATCCCTCACAAATTGCTTGTCAACTTCTAATCAATCTTTTATAAGCCCTATGAAATTATTAAAATAATATACCTCACCCATTTCTCTGACAAAATGCAGGTACAGTAGTGGGCATATTTTCTGAAGAAAACGAGCTGCAGAACTATTTCCAGCCGGGATGCTGGGCATTCTGGAAAAGCCGGGTGCGGTTGCGCCCATCCACGTTCATTACCCGCCGCGTTAGTGGTTTTGTCCTGCATGATGGCGGCCTCACTGCCCCAGCCTGTTCCTTGCAGGAGCTAGTCGATGCTGCCCTGGTTCAGGCTCCCGGCCTACTGCAATACCGCCCGGTTGGTCTGAGAACCGACTTCGAAAACTGACTGCCCCTGCGGCCCGGCTTGCGGCCCCAGCAACTGCCCTGGTTGATATCGTCTATCCTCCGGGTCGTGGTCGGCCTGGGGGCCTAGCCCGGTAGCTGGTCAGCCCGGCCAGCAGGGAGGCGCAGACCAACCCGACTTCTACCGCGAGTTGCCCGCTGCCGCTCTGCATCGGCAGCATACACTGGGTGGCTATTTCAAAGGCGTAGCTGGCCGGTTCTTAAATTACCTTGGGCTTGGGCTGTAGCGGCAGCTCCTCACTATTATATATCTACTTGCACCAAGGTTAAGGTACTCATACCGCAGGCCGGCTTTCTGCGAATCACAGCGGTAAAGCTGCCGGCCCCGGCGGGCGCCGTCCGAATGTTGTGGAAAGCACCACAAAATCGTGCCCCACTTCGGTAATGGTTTGGTCTGCAACCAGGCCCTTAAACTCGGCACGGCGGAAGCGGCGCTGCTTGGCAGTGGCCTGGAGCAGTTGCTGCAGGGCTCCTTCCAGCTTTTTGGCCGGGACAGGCGCAGTTGCCACTTCCCTGGTATTCTTAGGCGCAACCGAAGCAGGAAGCGGGTGGCCTTACCCGGTCGCTAAAGTCGGCAAAACCAGCAACTATCAGCCCAGCCCCATCATCCAGGGGCGCCACCAGAGGGCCATAAGCATTACCGGAGCCACGGCCGGGACGGTAGAAACAGTATTCTTTGGGGTAGAGACACGGGTAGCCATAGCTCAGGAGCTTTTACTGAAAAACGAGACAAGAACAATAAGTACGAGTAGCTACTGGAATTCCAGCCCGCCATTTTACGGGATAAACTTAATTATTTAAAAGAATAATACAAGCTCTTCTGCAAAGTTTTTATTCAATAATTTAATGAAACAGTCATAAAACGTGGCCATTATGCAAACGTCTTTAACCTCACGTCGTCAGCCGGCACGAAACCCGGGTGGAAAACGGAGCCGTCATGACTAGACAGTTCAGGATGGGCTATTGCAGTACGTGCGGCACAAACTCGGACAGATTGGTTATAACCCCGGCTTCGCGCCGAAAGCCGATGGCGCAGGCCTCTCCAGCCCAGAACACACCGGCCTGATACAGTCGGCCCTGGGCGTCCGGGGGCAACTGCGCCCAACGCTGCCGCACCTGGGGCTGCTGGCCAAACTCCCCGGGCTGTTCCTGCTGCAGCTCACGCCCCTCGATTTCGGTCACGTTTTGGCCCTCCCGACCCAGCAGGGGCTTGCGCACATAGTGCCCCGTGAGGTCTTCAAAGGCAGCTTCGAGCAAGAGCGGATGCTGCGGATACGCCTGCCAGAGCCAGGCCAGCAGCCCTTTGCTCTGAAACAGCAGCGCGTAGGCCGGATTGGCAATTATTACGTCCCGGCTCAGGAGCAACTGAGTCAGGTCGGCGGTTAGCGCCGGCTCCTCGTCGGCCAGAATTTCCCAGGGTACCAGCTTAAACACGAAGCCAAACCGGACCCATTCGCCGGAGTCCACCTCGGCCCACACCCCGCGCTCCTCGCCCACTACCGACACCTGCATGGCATCGACGGGGCAGACGTGCACTTGGCGGAAGCCCGCAGCCCGGGCGGCTTCGGCCACCACGGTGCAGTTGGCTTCGTCCTCGGCGCTGTCGGGCAAGTGCACCAGCAGCAAGGCCGCGGCCAGGTCCGAGTTCAAACTCAGCCAGTGTTTGAGCTGCGCTTCCAGGCCCTCAAACAAGCCGTTGGCCTGCCGGTCTTCGTCGTCTTGGCCAGCGGCAACGAGGCTGGCCCACTGCACTACGGCCGTTTCGGGAATACTCGTGGCCGTATCGGCGTTGAACTCAATGAGCTTGGGGCCTTGGGGCGTGCTAGCCAGATCGAAGCGGCCGTAGAGATGCCAGTGCCGGTCGTCGTTCCAGGAGTGGCGCACGGCGGTCCACAGGTTGGGCGGAATGGCCAATAGCTGCAGTAGCTGGTCGGGCACAGGGTCGGGAATAGACTGCACCATCAGCTCGTAGAGTGTATCGGCGGCGCTGAGCAGGGCATCCGCTTCAGCTTCGGGCAGGCGCACGGCTTCCCGGGCCACGTAGTTTTCGCAGGCTTCTTCCACGGCCCACTCCCAGCCCAGGGCGCGCACGGCGGGCCCCACATTGCCGGCCAGGGGCAACAGTTGTATCGTCGTCATAACAGCTAGGCGTTAGAAATTAACCGCCAAATCCGCCCCGGAAGCCGCCCCGGCTACCAAACCCGCTGCTGCGCCCAAAGCGCGGCCCACTGCTGCTGCGCACTGCCGAGCGGTACACCGAGGTGCTGGGCCGGATACCTGAGGCGCTGCGGCCGGCCGAGCTGCTGCTGAAGCCCCGCCCGAAAAAGCCCCGGCCCCGGTTGCGCTCCTCATCCACGCGCTGCCGCCAGCCCCGGTTGCCCTGAATCAGGCCGGGATTGGCGTAGTAGCCGGGGTTGGGCGTCAGGAAGCGGCCAGCCATGTAGCCGATGCCGCTCCACATAAGCACGTCCATCATACTGGTGCCGCCCACCCGGTTTTCGGGATACTGCCGGCTGTAGTCCTGCATCTGCCGCTGCAAGGCCGCGCCCTGCAGGGTATCCACTTTGCCGTCGTAGTGGCGCATGATGGCCGCTACTTCTTCCTTGCCAGCGGGCCGCTCGGCGGTAATCTTCCACTGCCCGGGCGAGGTTTCGGTCATTTCGGTAATGACGCCCTCGGAGTAGCTGCCCTCGTTGCCACTGCCCCACTCCTGCTGGTCTTCGTTGCGGTTGGAATCGGAGGAACAGGCGGGCAGCACGCCCAGACCCAGGCTGGTAGCGGCGGCGGCCAACAATACGTTGCGGCGCCAGTCGCCGAGGCGGTAATAGTTCTTTTTCATAGCGGTGGGCAGTTTGGGAGCGTTACGGCATTCGGCCGGTAATGGCCGCCACAGCCGGCAAAATAAAAGTCCGGCGCCAGACTTGGGGGTTGCACTACTGCAGCACCGGACCCACTGATTTCGACCCAGAGCTTATGCCCGGCACTACTGCTGCTGTAGCGCTGCCAGCAATGCCTGCCGGGCGTGGGCATCGGCCTGCCGGGTAGTTTCGGGCAGACGCACCGCTTCGCTCATGGCCAGCACCAGCGCCGTGGCTGAGGCCAGGCTGATTCGGTGCCCCACGGAAACAAATACCGGGTTGATACCGGTTTGGGTGCGCACTACCAAGCCCAGTACTTCGTCCGTGGCTTCATCAGTAAGCGGAGCCGTGGCGCCCCGCTCCGGCGCCAGATCCGGGTACTGACCCAGCAGCCGGGTTTTGCCGCAGCCGATGGTGGGCAGGTCCAACTCTACGCCGAGGTGGCAGGCCAGACCAAATCGGCGCGGGTGAGCCAAGCCGTGCCCGTCGCAGATGAGCACGTCGGGCCGGTGCTGCAGCTGGCGGAAGGCGGCCAGCAGTGGCGGCATCTCCCGAAACGAAAACAGACCCGGAATGTAGGGAAACGGGGCCTTCATTACGTGGGTAGCTACTTCGAGCACCGTTTTGGTGTCGGCGTCGAGCAGCACGATGGCGCCGGCAATCAGGTCACTGTGCTTGTCGTACTCAACGTCGGCACCGGCCACAATGCGGATAGGACCGACAAAAGCATCTTCCGGCACTACCCGCTGGCGGAGTTGCTGCTGCAAGGCTACGGCCTGCGGTTCAGTTAGCATAAGGTCATGGGCTATTTAGCTGTATTCGCGCATTTCCTCCAGGTTATACCGAATACGGTCATCCTTGCCCACCAGCTGCTCGAATTGGGCTACCTGGGCCAGGGCATAGGTTTTGTCGTACTTAGCCAAAACCGGCAGCAACTGGCTGGCTTGATAGTAACGGTTGTGCTCCAGGGCTAGCTGCAGGGCTTTTTTTATGGCGGGTAGCAAGGCCGATACCTCGCTGCGAAGCAATGTAGCCTTGAGCTTACTTTCGAAGTAACACTCCCCGTACAGTTCTAGAATCCGTCCCAACAAGAGCAGTATCTCGCCCGGGTCATAGTCTGACAGCACGGCGATTCCCAAGGCTTCGGCAATGACATCGTAGACATTGTCTTCGCCCCAGAGCCGGTGGGGCTCTAGTTCCACCAGCTTATCGATGCGGGTATCAACTAGCTGCCCCAAATACTTGACACCTGCTTCGACGCCCCAGGCGGCCAAAACCAGTCCGCACTGGTAGGCCAGATACACATCTTCGCTGGCAAGCAGCGCCGTCAGCGCCGGGATGCGCTCGGCCGGTACCGGGTCCAGGAGCTGCACTTCGTCGAGTCCTATCACCTCCCCTGCTTCATCAGTGTAGAGCGCCTGGAAGACGTGGGGCGGATATTCCGTTGGCTTAGCCATGTATTAGGGCTTCTTCTTAGTTACTTTCACGTACTTGGCGGGCACTGTGCCTTTCACCAATACTTCCTTGTCGCGCGTAGCATTAGCAACGTCGCCTTCCGCCCGTTCGAGACTCAATTTGTTCTTCGCGGTGGGGTTCTGGTCGTACTTAGCCTGGGCCTCCGCCCGTTTGACGTCCAGCTGCCGCACGACCTCATCGTTCTTGATGACTTCCACGTCTTTGACTTTGCCACTCTGAATGTCGCGCTCCAAATCCTTGGCGTTTATTCGTATCTCGTGGTCCCCGTAGGCTTTGCCGGTGTTGCGCTCAGCGGAGGTCGACGTGTAGGGGCTGTCACTTTTGCGCGGCTCCGACCCGCGGACGTGGTCCTGAATCGTGGCTTTGCCATTAGGGTTGGCCGGGGTCAGATTCCCTTCGGTGTCCACGTGGGATTTGACGCGGTCAGCCGTTTTGCCCTGGCTGGAGTAGGGGAAGTTATCTTCGCGGTATAAGTACTTGCCCGGCACGGGTCTGGTCGCGACGCTAATGCCCTTGGCGGTGAGGCCCCCGGCCAGCATGCCGGCCCCGGCACCCACCAGCACCAAGCCGTTTTCGCGGCTGGGATTGTGATAATACGCTTTGCCCAAAAAGCCCAGGCTGGCTACACTGGCTCCGGCGGCCCCCAGGGCCAGCGCTCCGGCCACCACGCCCGCCCCACTGGCTACGGCAATACCGCCCAGGGCCCCGAAAGCGGCTCCCTGAAAAAAGCCGCTGACGGCTCCTTCCGCCCCCCCGCTGATGCCCCCGGCTACGGCCCCCCCAACACCGCCCACCGCCGCGCCGGTAGCCGCCGCTGCGCCCAGCACTGCCAGGGCCGCGCCGCCCGTGCCCACAATAATGGCCGCCGTGCCCACAACGGCGGCGGCTACCAGCAGGCCCTTTCCGACATTGCCCCAGAAATGGGCATCCTCCTTGGCTTCCTGCTCGGCAGCGGCATTGTCGGCGGCTTGCTGCTGGGCGGCCCCGGCAGCCAGGGCGGCCTGCTGACTAAAGAAGATTTTGATACTGCCCCCCACCGTACAGCGGCAGGTAGAGGTATCGAGCAGCGGCTTTTGCCCCAGCACGCTGACGTTGTCCATCACATTCTCCCACATCACCGTGAGGGGGGCGCAGGGAGTGCGCGTCATCAGGCAAACCCCAAAGCTGGGAATGTTGACCAAGGGCACCGCATCCAGCTGGGCGGCCCAGTCTTTGCCGTAAAGCTTCACGTTTTTGGGCAGTATGGTCAATGAGCCCGGGGCCGGCCCTTTGTCGCAGAGCAGCCACACGCCGCTGGTGATGTACTTATCGCCGTTGTTTGCCATTCTACGCGAGTTTCAGCTCATGCTGAATATGTTGGTGGTAGAAGTTCTCGATTGTGAAGGTCAGCTCCTGCCGGGCGGCCGTCAGCCAGCCATTCTCGTCCAGGGTGTATTCTTCCTTGCAGTTCAACGAATGCGTTACCCGGAAGTTGAGCATGTCCATGGCCTGCTTCACCAGGCCCTGCAGGCCGGGCTCATCGAAGCGGGCCGCATCCAGCTCCCCGGTTACGCGCAATTGATACTCACTGGGTACTGAATTGCTCGTTACAACTTCTGTATGCAGCCGCAACGGCAGGTCGATACTGCCAAAAAAGCCTACCATCAGCCGCTCACTATAGCCCGCCCGGACGGCCTCCGCCGGGCCAACCGGACTAAACAGCCCCGGAAACAGGATGCCGTAGCCCCCTTTGTTGCGAAAACTATCCAGGAGCGTAGGCGAGGCTAATTGCTGCTCGAACCCCTGAATAAATGCCTCGCCTTCTGGCGTACTGCCATAGGTATGCATGATCTGGGGCTTGAGGCCCAGCCACTGCTCCCGCACCTGCTCCAGGTTGCGGATGGCCAGCAGGTCGCCATACGTGCCGACCTCGAAGAGCAATTGATTGTTTACCGGGTTCAGGTCGGCCAGTAATACGGCCAGGGGCGACTGGTCCGTTTGTGCAAAGCCGAGCTGCTCAACCAGCAGGGCCGTACTACCGGCCGGGCTTCGGCCATAATAGGTTTGGCGCAGCGTCGTCGTAATAGAATTGCTGACGGTTTGGGCGCGGACGCGGGTGCTGGTGTCGCTTTGGACCTGAAACGTGCGCGACGTCTGCAAGGGCGGCAGGGCTACCGGGGCAGGAAATGGCTGCATAGACTCTGAATAAGATAAACACTAGCTGGAAGCCGTAAACTTAGCGTTTTCTCTTAACCATGCGCCTCACCCGGCCAGGCCGGGAGCTTAAAGCCCCGGTGGACAGAAGCTTCGGTAGTGCCCCCCATTCTAAACGCATTACCACGCAGCTTCTAGCGGCCCGGCAGCGCCCTTAGGCCGGTGCAAACCTTATTCCCACAGCGGGTAATGCTCCAGGTGCACTTCCTGCCCGAAAAAGATACGGGTGCTTTCCTCGAACGAGCGGGTGAAGTCGGAGACGTAGAACTGGTGGCGGGGCGGGGTTTTCTGGGCCTTGGCCGCCAAGCCGTTTTCTTCCAGGTACTGCTTCACGTGGCTGGCCACCACGTCGGAAGCGTCGAGCACGGCCACATCACCCTTATAATAGGCCTTGATCTGGTCCTGAATCAGCGGGTAGTGCGTGCAGGCCAGCACTAGGGCTTCAATATCGTCGAGCACGGGCTGGGCCAGGTAGGAGCTGATGATATTTTCGCTGATGGTGTTGTTGAAGAAGCCTTCCTCCACCATCGGGGCCAGCAGTGGGGTGGCCAAGGAGCGTAGCTCCACGCCCGCGTCGAGGTCGTCAATCTTCTTTTTGTAGACGTTGGAGTTGACCGTTTGCTTGGTGCCAATCAACCCCACGGTGCGCTCGGCGTAGGTGGCGCCCACGTGGGCCACGATGGGGTCAATAACGTTGAGCACCCGGGCCTTGGAGCCCACGTACTCGCGCACCAGCTCGTAGGCCGCGGCCGAGGCCGAGTTGCAGGCAATCAGAATGACTTTGCAGTGCTGCTTGAGCAGTAAGTCACAGATTTTGATGCTGTAAGCCTGAATGGCGGCCGTCGATTTGTCGCCGTAGGGCAGGTGGGCCGTGTCGCCGAAATACACGAGCTGCTCGTGGGGCAAGACCCGATTGACGGCCCGGGCCACGGTCAGGCCGCCAATGCCGCTGTCGAACACGCCGATGGGGCGGCTGCTGAGGTCGGAAGAAGAAGAAGGTGCCATACGGGGCGAAGGTAAGGCCTTTTCGGCTGGTGGGGCCGCCGGGAAATAAATGCGGCGCAGTACAAATTATTAGGGCAAAATTCTATCTTACGTCAATTCCGTACGCCCATAGTCCTACCCATGAGTAAAATACTGGAAGAAATTGACCGCGCCCTGGGTGCCTTCGATTCCAGCCACGGCCGCCCGATTGCCATTGAGCTCGGGGAGCGAAAATACACCCAGCTGGTGCTCGATGTGGCCGACCGCCACAGCGCCGGCGGCGAGCTGACGACCAATACCGGCCGCCCCCTGGCCTACCGGGGCCTGGAAATTCTGCGCGACGAGCGGAACGTGGACCGGGTGCGGGTTATCTGAATCGTAGCCCCGGCCAGTTCTGTCCTATAGTAATAGCCTTCTACTCGGTTATTTGGCCGCCGCCTCTGGCATCCCGCGTTCGGCGCCGTACCTTTGCGGCATGAATCTGCTTTCCGGAGAAAACCTCTCAAAAAATTACGCGGACCGCTGGCTCTTTCGCGAGCTGGGCTTTGGTCTGAATCAAGGGCAGCGCGTGGCGCTGGTCGGTATCAACGGTACCGGCAAAACCACTCTGTTGCGCATTCTGGCCGGCCTCGAGCAGCCCGACACTGGCTCGGTGAGCGTGCGTAAGGGCATCCGGGTGGCTTTCCTGGGCCAGCAGCCGGTCTTCAACGAGAACCTGACGGTCGAAGAAACCATCTTCGCCTCCCAGAACGACACGCTGGCCGCCATCCGCGACTACGAGCACGTGGTGAACGACCCCAACCACAAGCCCGACGATTTGCAGCGGGTAATGGAGCTCATGGATTCGCTCAACGCCTGGGACTACGAAGCTCAGGTAAAGCAGATTCTGGGCCGCCTGGGTATTCTGGGCGAGCTGCTGGAGCGCAAGGTGAGCATGCTTTCGGGCGGGCAGCGCAAGCGCGTGGCCCTGGCCCGGGTTCTGATTGAGGAGCCCGAAGTGCTGATTCTCGACGAGCCCACCAACCATCTGGACCTCGACACCATCGAGTGGCTGGAAGGCCGCCTGGCCTCCCCTTCCCTGACGCTGCTGATGGTGACCCACGACCGGTACTTCCTGGACAAGGTTGCCAACGAAATTGTGGAAATGGACCAGGGCCGGGTGTTCCGCTACCAGGGCAACTACTCCTACTTCGTGGAGAAAAAGGCCGAGCGGGAGCAGATTGAAGTGGCCGAAGTCGAAAAAGCCCGCAACCTGCTGCGCAAGGAGCTCGACTGGATGCGCCGCCAGCCCCAGGCCCGCGGCACCAAGCAGAAAGCCCGCATCGACGCCTTCTACGAAACCCAGGAAAAGGCCAAGACTAAAATCAGCGGCCCCCAGATGGAGCTGAGCGTGAAAACTACCCGCCAGGGTGGCAAAATCATCGAAGTGGAGCACCTGCACAAGCAGTTCGGCGACCATGTCGTGCTCGACGACTTCAGCTACGTCTTCAAGAAAAAGGACCGGATCGGTTTGATTGGGCCCAACGGCGCGGGCAAATCCACGCTGCTCAACATGCTGACCGGCAAGCTCCAGCCCGACTCCGGCACCGTGGATGCGGGCCAGACGACGGTATTCGGCTACTACACCCAAACCGAGCTGGAGTTCGACGAAACCCAGCGCGTGATTGACATCGTGAAGGAAGTTGCCGAAGTGGTGGAAATGGCCAACGGCGAAGTCGTGACGGCCTCGCAGTTTTTGCAGCACTTCCAGTTTCCGCCGGCCCAGCAGTACACCATGGTCAGCAAGCTCAGCGGGGGCGAAAAGCGCCGCCTGCAGCTGCTGCGCGTGCTCATCAAGAACCCTAACTTCCTGATTCTGGACGAGCCGACCAACGATCTGGACATCATCACGCTCAACATTCTGGAGGACTTCCTGCTGAATTTTGCCGGCTGCATCCTCATCGTCTCGCACGACCGGTACTTCATGGATGCCCTGGTGGAGCACGTGTTTGTCCTGGAGCCCGGCGGGCACATTCGCCAGTTCCCCGGCAACTACACCGACTACCGCGAGTGGCAGAAGGAGCACCAGGCCGAGGAATACGCCCGCGAGAAAGCCCAGAGCGCCAAGGCCGCCGCGGGTATCGCCCCTTCCGCTACCCCGGTAGCGCCTCCGGCAGCAGCTTCCACTGCCGCGGCGCCCAAGCGCAAGGCGACTTTCGCCGAGAAGAGGGAGTACGAAACCCTGGAAAAGGAAATTGAGCAGCTCGAAGTCCGCAAGCAGGAGCTGATTGAGAAGCTCAACGCCGGCACCGGTTCCCACAAGGAACTAGCCGACTGGGCCGCTGAGCTCAAGCAGGCCGACAAAGACCTCGACAGCAAGGGGGAACGGTGGCTGGAGCTGGCCGACTTCGTGTAGCCCTGCGTTGAACCCCAACCAAAAGCCCCGCCAGAACTCTGGCGGGGCTTTTGGTTGGGGCTTAGTCGCGGGCCGGAGCGCCTGCCGGCGGAATGGGTACTACATCAGCGGGCGGCAAGGGCTGGGACGCCAACACCGGCTTTGGAGTCACCGCGGGCTTGTACTGCACCTTCTGGCGTTGCTGGTCGAAGTCGAAGAGCAGGGTACGCTCGCCGACGGGCATGGCCACGCGCAGCAGCAGTGTTTGGTCGTACACGGGGAAGGTCACGTAGCCGTGCACCAGTTCCCCAGGCTTCAGGATGTGCTTGCGCAGCACTTTCGTTTCCCAATATTGCTTCTCCAGCACGGCCCGGTCAGCCTTTACGGCGTGGTCCATGTGCTGGCTCTCTGCTATCAGGGCATTATTAACGTGCTGCTCCTCCCGCCGCTGCTCCTCGGCCTGCTTTTCCTGCTCGGTGCCTTTGGGTGGGGCCACTACCTCAGTAATGGAAGAGGCAATATCCATCCACTCTATAAAGCTGATGCCATTGGCTTTGCGGGCTTCGTAGCTAAGCTTGGCATCCAGGGCCTGAATGCGGTGCTCGGGGTCTACGGCGTACACCTGAGCCGGTACGTAGGTCACGTTGGCATTCATTTTCACGGCATTCCGCTTGGCGGCCTTCCGGTCCAGCATGACGGGCATGTAGTAGAACGTGCCGGGGTTGACGGCCACTTCCTGGCCCGAGCCGTTGCGGATTTCGACCTCAAACATCAGCTCTTTGTCGCGCACGTGGGAATAGCAGACCTGCACCTCCACGCTGTCGAAGTTGGTGCTCATCGACGGGCGGCCATCGGGCCACTCGCTGTCGGGGCGGACGGGCTTCACCGTCAGGTAGTGGGTGGGGCCGCAGCTGGCTAGTCCGCCCAGGGCCAACAGGGCAGCCAGCACCCCGCAGCGTAACGCATACTGATGATTCATAAACCAAGTAGTATATAAAGGGCAGAGCCCGGCGGGACTCCAAAGGTGGCGGGCGGGGCAATATTTTTTCCGCGCCGTCCGCCTCTGCTCAAACATAAGCACTTGGCCGCATATCCGTGCAACGGGATATTATAAATCGGCGGGCAGGGTGAATGCGCCGGCCGCAGCCGGCCGAAAATCCCACTGCCGGATAACGGCCGCCACGGGAATGGGCCCGAAGACATGCGCAAAGGCCTGCTGCCGCGCGGCCACCCACTCCCGTTCTAGCCGCACCCCGGCTTCCGTCAGCCGCTCCTCGTCGATTTCGAGCAGCACCAGGTCGGGGTGGCCGGTGTAGTAGCGGCGCGCGGTTTCCAGAACCTGCGTCCGGTCGGAGGCGTGAATAAAGCCCTCCGCGGCCAGGTCGGCGCTGGCGAAGAAGCCGGTGCGTTGGGCCTGCTGCCAGTCGGCTAGGCTGGCAATACGGTAAATCATATTCTGTTGAATTCGGAGTTGTAAATTCGGAATTGAGCGGCCTAAAACGAAGTAGCCGTTCAACGAATCCGGCGTGGATCATTGAACGGCTACTTCATTCTTCCGAATTCTCAATTCAGAAGCAAAAGCCTACGCTTTCCAAACCTCTTTGCGCACGTTCTTGCCAACCGACAAAATCAGACGCGTGGGGTTGGGCACCAGCACGAGGCGGGCTTCCTTGCCGGGGAATTCGTCGGAGTCGACCCAGACGCCTTCCTTGTGGGAGGGCAGATAGCCGGTGTCGCCCTTGATGTCGTTGGGCAAATAGGCCGTGGGCAGCAGCACGTCGGTGTCGGGGCAGAGCTGCTCGTGTACCTTCTCTAGTACCTCCTCCAGGTACTGGCCGTACTGGTCATTGAAATCATCTTCCAGATCGTGCAGTTCTTCTTCCACGTCGTCGTAGCGGGCGTCGTCGTAGGTCAGCTTGTGCAGCTCCTGCTTTTTTTCGATTAGCGCAACGAGGGCCTGGTTGAGTTCCTCCTTATTCATAGCTACGGGACAAAAGGGTTAATGCGCAAAGGTGCGTAGGATTCTGCAATTGTACGCAGCAAAACCGGCAAACGCCATATCCGGCCCGACGAGGGCCCCGAACTTCGCAGTCAGCCGCGCCGGCCGGCCGCCGTTTGCCCGGTCGTTTCGGCCGGCTGACCCCGGCTCGTGGTCAGCCGGCCGCAAGTGGGCTGGGCCCGGGCTCTTATTCCGACCAATAGGAACGAATTACGGCAAACCCGTATTTTTACCCACACAACTCCTCGTTTCCACCCGAATCCTAACTTCCTATCCAGCCATGCAAACAATGACTTCGCCTGAGGTGCAGGCCCACCCCGCCCACGACTTCCTGCCCCTGAAAGGGACCGACTACGTGGAGTTCTACGTTGGCAATGCCAAGCAGAGCGCCTACTACTACCAGGCCGCATTCGGCTTCGAGCTGGTGGCCTACGCCGGCCCCGAAACCGGCCTGCGCGACCGGGCCAGCTACGTGCTGCAGCAGGGCAAAATCCGCTTCGTGCTCACCACTTCCCTCCTGCCCGACTCCGACATTACCCGCCACGTGGCCCAGCACGGCGACGGGGTGAAGGTCATGGCCCTGTGGGTGGACGACGCCCGCCGCTCGTGGGAGGAAACCACCAAGCGCGGCGCTAAGTCGGCCTTCGAGCCCTACACCATTGAGGACGAGTTTGGCAGCGTGACCTTGTCGGGCATTTATACTTACGGCGAGAGTGTGCACACCTTCGTGGAGCGCACCAACTACACCGGCGCCTTCATGCCGGGCTTCGTGGCCAAAACCGGCCTGGTGCCCCAGGAGAAGCCCGTGGGCCTGCTGCACGTGGACCACTGCGTGGGCAACGTGGGCTGGGGCGAAATGAACCAGTGGGTGAAGTTCTACGAGGACGTGATGGGCTTTAAGCTCCTGCTCACCTTCGACGACGAGGACATCAGCACCGAGTACTCGGCTTTGATGAGCAAGGTGGTCAGCAACGGCAACGGCTACGTGAAGTTCCCTATCAACGAGCCGGCCGAGGGCAAGAAGAAGTCCCAGATTGAGGAATACCTCGACTACTACCACTCGCCCGGCGTGCAGCACATTGCCATTGCCACCAAGGATATCCGGGCTACCGTAACCGAGCTGCGCCGCCGCGGCGTGGAGTTCCTGACCGTACCCGGAGCCTACTACGAAGACCTGTTGGAGCGTATCGGCGCCATCGACGAGGATTTGGAGTCGCTCAAGGAGCTGAACCTGCTCGTGGACCGCGACGAGGAAGGCTACCTGCTCCAGATTTTCACCAAGCCCGTGGAGGACCGCCCCACGGTGTTCTTCGAAATCATTCAGCGCAAAGGCGCCAAGAGCTTCGGCAAGGGCAACTTCAAGGCCCTGTTCGAGAGCATCGAGCGGGAGCAGGCCCTGCGCGGCAACCTGTAAGCCCTGGGCTGTCCTTGCGAGGCCAGTCGTGGCCAGGCATAAGTCAAAGCCATCCGGCCGCGGCGCAGGTAGGCCCGCTCTTTCCCCAGAAAGCCCTTTATTCCCCCCGGAGTAAAGGGCTTTTCGCCTCAGGGAGCTTTCTACATTCCGGAGGCAGGATTGCTTCGGCCTTCTTCCTGGCCCTGACATAAAAAAAACCTCTTTTCTTTACGCTCGTTCTGTTACCCGCACAACTTACCATTCCCATTCATGGCCCTGACCTCCGACATCCAAGCCAAAATCAACACCTGGCTGACCGGCAACTACGACTCCGATACCAAAGCCAACATTCAGCAGCTGCTCGACGCGGGTGATGAAGAAACGCTCAACGACGCGTTTTACCGCAACCTGGAATTCGGCACCGGGGGCCTGCGCGGCATCATGGGCAACGGCTCCAACCGCATGAACCGCTACACCCTGGGCATGGCCACCCAGGGCCTGTGCAACTACCTGCTCAAGTGCTTCCCCGGCCAGGAAATCAAGGTGGCCCTGGCCCACGACTCGCGCAACAACAGCCGGGAGTTTGCCCGCATTGCGGCCAACATCTTCTCGGCCAACGGCATTCACGCCTACCTCTTCTCCGACCTGCGCCCCACCCCCGAGCTGTCGTTTGCCATCCGGCACCTGGGCTGCCAGAGCGGCTGCGTGATTACCGCCTCCCACAACCCCAAGGAGTACAACGGCTACAAGGTATACTGGCAGGATGGCTCCCAGGTAGTAGCCCCCCACGACAAGAACATTATTCAGGAAGTCAACGCCATTCAGAGCCCCGACCAGGTGAAGTTCCAGGGCGACGAGTCCCGGATTCATTTGCTGGGCGAAGAGCTGGATGCGGCCTACCTGGCCCAGGTCAAGGCCCTGAGCATCAACCCCAGCGCTATTCAGCGTCAGCACGATTTGAAAATCGTGTATACGCCCCTGCACGGCACTGGCATCACGCTCGTGCCCAAGGCCCTGGCCCAACTGGGCTTTACCAACGTGAGCATCGTGGAGGCCCAGGCCACGCCCGACGGCAACTTCCCCACCGTCCAGTCGCCGAACCCGGAGGAGAAAGTAGCCATGCAAATGGCCCTCGACCAGGCCAAGGCCCAGGACGCCGACCTGGTTATTGCCACCGACCCCGACGCCGACCGGGTGGGCATTGCCGTGAAAGACAACCGCGGCGAGTGGCTGCTGGTAAATGGTAACCAAACCGCCGCCCTGCTGACCCACTACCTGCTCTCGGCCCGGCAGCAGGCCGGCAAGATGCAGCCCAACGACTTCATCGTCTACACCATCGTGACCAGTGACGTGCTCGGCGACGTGGCCCGGGCCCATCACGTGAAGGCCTACCAGACCCTGACCGGCTTCAAGTACATTGCCGGCATCATCCGGGAACTGGAGGGCAAGGAAAACTACATCGGCGGCGGCGAGGAAAGCTACGGCTACATGATTGGCTCCTTCGTGCGCGACAAGGATGCCGTGTCGGCCTGCGCTATGATAGCCGAAATGGCCGCCGTAGCCAAAGACAACGGCCAGACCCTGTACCAGGCCATGGTGGAGATGTACGCCACCTACGGCCTCTACAAGGAAGACCTGATTTCACTGACCAAGAAGGGCCAGCGCGGAGCCGAGGAAATCCAGGAAATGATGGCCGGCCTGCGCGCCAACCCGCCCCAGACCATTGCCGGCTCGCCGGTAGTGGAGCTGCGCGACTACAAGACCGGCGTAATCCGGAACCTGCAAACCGGCGAGGAGCGCGCCACCGGCCTGGAAAGCTCCAACGTACTCCAGTTTATCCTCGCCGACGGCAGCAAGGTCTCGGCCCGCCCCTCGGGTACCGAGCCCAAAATCAAGTTCTACTTCAGCGTGAAGCACCCCCTGCAGTCGGCCGTGGATTACGACCAGGTCAACCAGAAGCTCACCGACTACATCAACCTCATCATCGAGGACATGCAGCTGCGGTAAGGTCAGCTTTCACCCGCTATGCTTACAGCCCGGCACTCACCCTGCCGGGCTGTTTGGCTTCTATCAGTTCGTATACCCGACAGTGTTACGCTCTAGCAACAAGAACTCACGGGCAAGGACTCTGAGGGTAATGGGGCCTCACAAAAAGGTAATCCATCAGGATGCTAATCGGGTTACAATAGACACCTTAACCTAAACTTGCTGATGTTATGACAGTATTTGCGTTGCTACCACTTCTCCTCGCTAGCTGCTACGGGTGGACTAGTAGGGAAGGATTCCCAGTTCAACGACCTAATTCGTCTGACAGCTCGCCTCAATACCAGTTAGTAAAGCTGAAGCGAAAAAATCAAACATTACCGCCTATCGTCCAAGGCAGGCTTACCGGTGGAATTGATCAGATTCCTTTGCAAATAGGTGTTGTCAAGACAGGGAGCACCCTTCTATCTGCTGATAGGACTGGTACATACCGTTGGCAAGGACAGCCAGGCGCTTACAGATTTCTAGCACGTAGCGTTGGGTTTGCCGACGTACAAAGCGAAAAAGTCAGACTTGCTATGGGCGATTCGGTCCGGCTCGACTTCCAACTTCCTATCGGCCCACCTATTACTCATAGAAAGGCTAAAAACAACTAATGGCTTCTTGCCTAGAATAGGCCGCGGTGGTATCAAGTGAAATTTACATTAAAGAGAGGCGGGAAAGAGTGGAGGGTAAATGAATTCAGCTTTCCTTTTCTCACTTTACAATGCCATTGGCCATGCAAACCTACTTTCTGCGCCTGCTATTCCTTACTACTCTAAGCCTCTGTTCTGCAACAGCCTACGGCCAGGAAACCGCCACGAGCAAGGCATTAAAACAAATACCCGAGCCGCTGTTTATCATCAATTCAACCATTATTGCTAACGGAAGAATTACCACTATTGACCCGAAAGATTATAAGGATATAATGGTATACAGGAACCCAACAGCGCCCGAGATACTCAAGAACGTAACGTCCGGCGGTATTATCGCTATTACCTACGAAGGACCAATTGAGAGCAAGTCATTTGCCCAGGTAGCCCGGCAGCACGGCGTACGAGGTCCGGTAAGCATAGTACTCAACGGCCATAAGCTGAGCGCCGAGCAAGCAGCCACCCTACGCATTGCCCCGGAGGCTATCGACCAAGTACAGGTTACTCGCGCTACCGCTGACTCGGCGGAAACCACGCTGGCTATCCAACTGACCGTACTCAAATCAGACAGCACAAAATATCCGCCCGGCACCATCATGATTCGCTAAGCCCCGTTCTGGTCAACCAGAAGCTCACCGACTACATCAACCTCATCATCGAGGACATGCAGCTGCGGTAGGGTGTGGAGTGCTCTAATCCAACAAAAAAGCCCGGCTTGTCCGGGCTTTTTTGTTTTACGCTTCTCTCTTACCCACCGGTGTGAATCATCACAGGGACGCCGTGAAGCATCGCAGGGACGGCGTGAACGAGGGCAGGCGCAGCGGCCACGATGTCCTACCGGCTGGGTCGGGGCTCAGAGCCGAGCCCTAGAGCATCATGCCGCCCGTGGCTTCCAGGCGCTGGCCGTTGAGCCACCGGCCGGCATCGGAGCAGAGGAAGGCCACGATGCCGCCAATGTCGTCGGGCTCGGCCACGCGGCCCAGGGCCGTAATCTGGGCCACGTAGGCGCGGATTTCGGGCGTGTCCGTCATGGCGCCGCCCCCGAATACGGCCCCGGGCGCTACTACATTGGCGGCAATGCCCCGCGGGCCCAGCTCCAGGGCCAGGTAGCGCGTGAATACTTCCACCGCCCCCTTCATGCTGGCGTAGGCCGAGCTGCCGGCGAAGGTAACCCGCGTGGTACCGGAGGAAATATTGATAATCCGGCCCCCGTCGCGCAGGAGCGGCAACGCCTTTTGGGTGAGGAAGTAGACGCCCTTGAAATGGATGTTGAGCATCTCATCGAACTGCGCCTCGGTGTTCTCGGCAATGGGGGCCGTGAGGCTGGTACCGGCGTTGTTGATGAGAAAGTCGAACCGGTCGGTGCCGAAGGTAGCGGACAGGGCCGTGGTAACCTGGGCGAAGAACGGGTCAAACGTGCTGCTGTCGGCGGAGTTTAGCGGCAGGGCCACGGCGCGGCGGCCCAGGGCTTCGATTTCGGCCACTACGGCGGCGGCTTCGGCCTGCTGGCTGCGGTAAGTCAGAATCACGTCGATGCCCTGCTGGGCCAGCTTCAGGGCCATGTCTTTGCCCAGGCCGCGGCTGCCGCCGGTTACCAGGGCTATTTTGGAAGTACTCATGCTAAGAGGTTTGTGGCGTTAATAGAACACGACAAAGGTCTCTTACTTCGCTCCCGGCAGTGTTGTAGGCGCCAATCAGCTTTATGTATAAATCAAACCGGCACGGCTTCCAGGGTGCGAAAAGCGCCGGGGCTCACGGTGGCGTAGCGGCGGAAGAAGTGCGAGAAGTGCGCCACGTCGACGAAGCCCAGGCAGTCGGCAATTTGCCAGAGCGTCCAGTCGGTGTCGCGCAGCAGCACCTTGGCCTCCTGGGCCAGCCGCCCGCCGATGAGGTCGGAAGTGGTGCGGCCGGTGCTGTCCTTGAGCACCTTGTTGAGGTGGTTGACGTGCACGGCCAGGTGGTCGGCAAAGTCCTTGGCCGTGCGCAGCTGCACGCGCTGCTGGGGGTTGGCCAGCGGAAACTGCCGCTCCAGCAGCTCCACGAAACGTGAGCTGAGCCGGGCGGCCGCCGAGTGGGCCGGGTGCAGCCTAGTGGAGGGCTGCTGCTTCTGCCCCAGGTGCAGCAGCTCCAGCACGTAGGCCCGCAGCAGGTCGTACTTGTGGGCGTAGTCGGAGGCCAGTTCCTCGTGCATGCGGGCAAAAAGAGCGGCAACCTGCGCGGCTTCGGCGGGCGTGAGCTGAAACACGGGGTAGCCCTCAGCCCGGAACAGGGGCAGCTCGTCGGGGGTGAGGCCGCCGAGCACGGGCAGCAGAAACTCGGCGGTGAAGAAGCAGAAATGGCCCTGCTGGGTTTCGGTCGGCAGCCACTGAAACGGCACCTTGGGCGTCGAAAACACCAGGGCATCGGGGGCAATGTCGATGGTTTGGTCGGCGTATTCGGCGCGACTGTGGCTGCGCAGGAAGCTGATTTTGTAGAAGGACCGGCAGGCGTAGGGCGGGGCCGACTGCGCGGGGGCCGACTCCCAGAGGTGGGCTATATCAAAGGCGTTGAAGTGGCCCACTTCGCGCTGAATGCCGGTGGGCAGTAGCGGGCCCAGGTCGAGGCCCAGGCAAGCCGTAAACTCCTGGTAGCTGGTGCTGAGCGCGGCGTTGGTCATGGCAGGGCGGGGCTTGTAGGATTCAAAGCACAGCAACCCGCCGGGCAGGGAAAAGTTTGCTGCCGCCGGCCTCCCCCACCGGTCCGGCTGGCGGCACCATGCCTTGCCGGCCGCTCCCCGGGCCACGGCGCGGCCTCATGTTGCGTCTCCCCCACCCCGCCCTTTGGCAGAACGGCCTACCCGGCGGCGTGAATGACGTTCTAAGCGGCGTGCATGATCTTCTAAAGCCCGTTGACGACCTTCTAAGCAGTGTTAACGATCTTCTAAACGGCGTGAACGATGTTCTAAAGGCCGGTAACGACCTTCTAAGCGGTGGTACCGATGTTCTAAACGGTGGTAAAGACCTTCTAAGCGGTGGTAACGACCTTCTAAACGGCGGCAACAATGTTCTAAACGCCAACGGGGCCCGCCATGGATATGGGCGGGCCCCGCGAGGTTTAATAGCTCAGAAAAGCAGGGTAGCTGGGGCGGGGTTAGAACACGAAATTGAAGGAAGCCTGGCCCAGGATGCCGCGCAGGTCGCGGCTGTGGTCGTAGAGGGGCACGAAGTAGCTGGCCTTGGTATCGAGCAGGATGTGGCGGGTTTTGATCAGCTCCACGCCCAGGCCCAGGTTCAGGTTGGGGATAAACTCGTTCTGCTCGTCGTTGTTGCGGTTCAGAATAAAGCCCCCGATTTGGTAGCTGGTATACAGGTTGAGGAACTTGCGCCGGCCCCGGCCGAAGTTGCGCGGGTAGAAGTCCTGGCCGAAGTTGATGACGAACAGCTCGTTGACAAAATCGGGCTCATCAGCCTTCACCACCGGCTTATACACGCCCAGGTTGAAGTAGCTCTTGCCCCGGGTAAACATGTACTTGATGGCGTAGCCCTGGTAGGCGCGGCTGGTTAGGCCGGGCTTGGGGTTGTCGAGGCGCAGGTAGCTGTACTCCACGCCGGGCATGTTCACGAAGCTCACCTTGCGGTTGCCGGTCGGGAAGCTCACCTCGTCGTAGAGGCGCAGCGTCACGTAGGCCTGCCCCGCGTGGCTGCGGATGCTCTGCTGACGTTGCCGCAGCCGGGTCAGGCTGTTGGTGCGCCGTTCCTGCTCGGCCTCCAGGCGGCTCCGCTCGGCTTCCTCCAGGCGCGGGGCCCGCAGCTCTTTTTCCAGGCGGGTTAGCTGGGCCGTTTCGGTGGCTTCCTCAGCCTCCAGCTCCTGCAGGCGGGAGGTCAGGCTCTGGGCGTTCAGGTTGTTTTCCAGCACGTAGCCCAGGTTGGCCGTCAGCGAGTCGAGGCTGCTCAGGGCGCGGGTGGGCAGGGCAAATTCGGCCGTCAGCTGGTCGGGAGTTTCCTCCTGCTTCTGCACCCACACGGCCCGGCGGCCGATAAAGGTTTTGAGGGCGGTGCGGGCCTCGGCAAACTTGGTAACGCCGACGGTCAGGCGCTTCTGGGTTTCGAACAGCTCCTGGTCGTGGCCCGACTGCGCCAGGGCGGGCAGTACACTGCCACTCAGGAGCAGCGTCGTTATCCAGCGGCGCGCGGCGGCGAAGGAAGTCAGGGAATACATGGCGGGGGTCGTCTTAAGGCTCTCTACCAATCAGCGGTAGACGAAGGCAAAGGTGGACGACATTCGCCAATAGCTATATACGTGGCGCCAGCAAAAGGCAAGCAGATCAGACTTTTCAACCAGTCTAGTAGCAAACAATCAGCCTCTAATAATCAACAACTTACCCCCACTCTCTTTCGACCTCAAAAAAGTTAATCCTTCCGCTTTTTGGTGCCCAGAATCAGCAGGATCAAGAACAAAAAGCCGGTGATACCCAGGCTCCACCAGGTAATAACCGGGATGCCGTGAGAGTAGCGCATGTCGGGCGAGTAGCGCCCCAGCAGGCTCAGGCCCGAGAAGAGCAGGAAGGCCACGGCAATCAGGGCAATGATGGTGCGCGAGACGAGCTGGTCGGCCGTGCGCATCAGGGCCTGGTAGCCGCTGAGCTCCACTTTCAGGCGCAAATCCCCGCGGGAAATCTTGCGCATAATCTGGCGCACGTCGGCCGGCAGGGTCTGAATCAGGGCCAGCAGCTGGGTGCCGGTGTACTGGGCCTCGCTCAGGATGTTGTCGGCCGAGTACTGCTCGGCAATAATCCGGGCCCCGTAGGGCCGCACAAACTCGAAGGTGTTGAAGCGCGGGTGCAGCACCTTGCCAATGCCCTCCAGTATCACCAGGGCCCGCAGGATCAGGAACACCGCCCCGGGCACCTGCAGCTTATAGTCGTAGATGATGACCTGGAGCCGGTCGGCCAGGTCGCTCATGCTCATTTCCTTTACGTCGAGCATGGTGAAATCCTCAATCAAATCGTTGAGGTCGGCCTCGAAGGTGCGCATGTCCGGAATGTCGGCCGTGAGGGCCAGGCGGCGGAAGTTCAGGGCCATGCTGCGGGCATCCTGCCGGGCCATGCCAATGAAGACGCCCGCAAAAGCGTACTTCTGCTGCTTGCTGAGCTTGCCCACCATCCCGAAGTCGATGAGCACCAGCGTGCCGTCGGGCCGCACCAGCACGTTGCCCGGGTGGGGGTCGGCGTGGAAGATACCGAACTCGAAAATCTGGGTCAGGTAGATATCCATGCCGGTTTCGGCCACCTTCTCCGGGCTCAGCTGCCACTCCAGCAATTGAGCTTTGTCGGTAATCTTACAGCCCGAGACAAATTCAATAACCAGGATTTTGGCCGTCGACAGCTCCCGGTAGGGCTTCGGAATGTAGAAGGTCTCGTAAGCCTCGTAGAGCTTGCGAAACTGCTCCATGCTGCGGGCTTCGGAGGTGTAGTCGAGCTCCTTCATCATGCTCCGCTCGAAGGCGTCCACGATGTCCTGGGGGTTGCTCAGGCCGTGGTTGCGCAGAAAGCCGGCCGTCAGCCGCACCAGCTCGTGCAACAAACTCAAATCGGTGCGCACTTTTTCCTGCACGTCGGGGCGTTGCACTTTCACCACCACATCTTCGCCCGTGAGCAGCTTGGCCTTGTGCACCTGCCCGATGCTGGCCGAGCCCAGGGGCTTCTCCTCAAACTCGCCGAACACTTCGGTAATGGGCCGGCCCAGCTCCCGCTCGATAATCTCACGGGCCAGGCGCACGTCGAAGGGCGGCACGTCGCTCTGCAGCTTCTGAAACTCGTCAATCAGGGCCTCGGGCAGCAAATCGGGGCGGTTGCTCATGGCCTGGGCCAGCTTGATAAACGTGGGCCCGAGCTCCTCAATCACCATCCGAACCCGCTCCCAGCGGCTGGTTTCGAACACCGGCCGCTCGGCGTGCTGCCACGAGAGGCGGCGCTTCTGGGTAACGAGGCGGCGCAGGGCCGTGGACGTCACCACGTCCTCGAACCCGTAGCGCACCAGCACCTCCACTACCTGCCGGATGCGGCTCAGATTGGAAATCGTGTTTTTAAACATGCGGGCAGGGGCGGGAAAAGGACGGGTTTAGAACTGCAAAATACGCGCTGCTCCCGAGCAATTGGGGCTAGACGGCAAATCGGGTACAAAAAAGCCAGCGTCCCGCATTGGCAGGCGCTGGCTTTTCTTAGCTAGAAAACACGGGCGACTAAGCGCCGGCCGCGTCGGTGCCGCCGGCCGGGGCCGCGGGCGTCTCCTTCTTGGCCCCGGCCGACTTGCTGCCGCCCGACGACTTGGCCGCGCCCGCCTTGGCCGCCGAGGACTTCTGGGCCGTACCGGCGGCCGAGCTTACTTTGGCCGCGGCTTGCTTGGTAGCGCCGGCGGCTTTGGCCGTGGTGCTCGCAGCGGGCTTGGCGGCCGTTTTGGCGCCGCTCTTGCTGCCCGCAGCGGACGAAGAGGAAGCAGCCGACGACTTGGAACCGCCTTTTACGCTGCGCTTGAGCTCTTCCACGTCGGAGTTGGAAGCCACACCCACGCTTTTCATGAGTTTGCTGGCAATGCTGCTGAACTGCTGCTCGAGCTCCTTGCGCTTGGTTTCGGAGTTCTTGCGCAGGTCGTCCATAATCTTCTTCCCCTCCTGCTCCGACAGCTTGCTCTCCTTTACCAGCGCGTCGATGGTGGTTTGCACCCGGTCGCTGGTCAGCGACACGAAGCCTACGCCGGCATTGATGAATTTCTTAAACAAATCTTCCATGGTGCGAAACGGTTAAAAAAGGGTTGAAGTGGATGGGAAAACAACGCGGGAACAACGGCCGGCCAGAAAAGTAGTATGCAAGCCGACTATTTTCGACAAACCTACAAAAACAACGCTATATAGTTGGTGCTGAGGAATGAAATTTTCCGGCGGCTTTCTCATCGAGCGGGTTTTTTACAGGCCGTTGTCCCATTCCGGCGGGTGAAGAATCACTAACCAGGGCTTAAACCCGGGCCCGGGAATCGGGCCGGCGGGCCGGTGCGCGTAGAGAGTGGAGCACCCGGGCGGCGGCCTGCTGGGCCGCCCAGATGCCGTTGGTAAAGGCGGCGGCCTGGTCGAGGGCCTGCCGGGCTTCGGGCACGAAGCGCCAGAACAGATGCCACCAGTGCACCAGTCCCTCAAAGGTTTGCAGCGTCACGGGTACGCCGGCACACCGGGCTTTGGCGGCGAAAGTCAGCACGTCGTCATAGAGCACCTCCGAATCCGAGGTCTGGAGCAGCAGCGGGGGCAGCTCGTGCAAGTCGGCCTGCACCGGCGACACCAGCGGGGCAGTAAGGGGCGTAGTATCCGCGTAGAGGCCGCCCCAGCCCCGGATGGCCAGGGCTTCGAGCAGCTGCAGCTCCTCGTGGGCCACGCGCCGGATAGTGGCCGTGGGCAGTTCCAGGTCGGTCCAGGGTGAGAGGCCGATACCGGCGGCGGGCAGCGGCTCCCGGTTGTCGCGCAGGGCCAGCAGCAACGCCAGGGCCAGGCCGCCCCCGGCCGAGTCGCCGGCCACGATGATGTCGTGGGGGCGGTAGCCCTGCCGCAGCAGCCAGCGGTAGGCCAGCAGCGTGTCGTCGAGGGCGGCGGGGAAAGGAAAGTCGGGGGCTTTGCGGTACTCGATGGTCAGGGCGTGCATCGCGCAGCGCTGGGCCAGGGCCCCCACCGCGCTGCGGTGGGTATTGAGGGAGCCCAGCACGTAGCCGCCGCCGTGCAGATACAACAGCACCCGACGCGGATTGGCATTTTCGGGCTTGATCCACTCGGCGGCCATGCCCTCGAGGGAGAAGCAGTCGAGGTGGACGCCCCAGGGCAGAAACTGGAACAGGCTCCCAATTTCCAGGCTCAGGCGCATGGCCGCAATGCTGGGCCGGCGCCGGGCCAGGGGTGCGGTGGCCGCCGTCAGGAATTGTTTGAGGAGCAAATGCTGGGGGGAAGGCATTTGAAAGCGGGAATTAGAGGCAGAAAATCGGAAGCAGGGCAGCGCTACCACGCGCCCGGACGTGGTACTTATGGGAGGCAAAACGGCCGCCGCGGGGGCAGCACCCGGGTAAGATATTGTCTTTTACTGACTGAGCCAGAACAGGTTTCGCAATTCGCGCCCGATTTATACTTTATACCTTCCGCGTTACATTTTCTGGCCCAGCTTATGGCCCTTATAGCCCCGGATGGCAATGGGAATCCAACCCAGAATCGGAATAAAAAAGCTGAGCGTAAACGGATTGCGCCAGATCATGCGCAGCCAGGCCCCGGGGCTGGTCAGGTCGAGGCGGATGCCGCGCTTGCCTTTCTGGGTGTACTGCTTCTCGAACTCGGTGAACAGGGCGGGCCAGGCGAAGGGCAGGAAAAATGGGAAGGAGCGCCAATTTTCCCGGATCCGCTGCCACATTTCGCCCCAGCGGTAGGGCTTTTGGCCGTGCTGCTGCACGGCGGCGTCCATTTCGGCCTGCATACGGGCCCGCACCTGGTTCGACAGGTCCTCGTACTCGGCCCGGCTCAGTTCGTCGTGGGCTTTGTTGGTCAGCTCGTAGGGCTTGATGCGGGAGCCCAGCACGAAGGTGAGCTTGGCCGGGAAGGCCATGTAGAAAAACCAGGGCTGCAGCAGCACCATGAGCACAATGGGGCCCACGGGAATAAAAGGAATGCCGATTTTCTTGCTCAAATTGTTGAGCCAGTCCCAGCTGTAGGCGTAGGGGTTGAGGTATTCGCCGTTGATGGTATAGAACGGGATGATGTCGGTGCGGTGCTGAATACCCAGCCGGATCATACTCGTGGCGAGGCGCTGCAGCTCGTACTTGCGGTTGAAGCCCTTGCCAATGCCCGGCACGCCCTCCGGGTAGAGCATCAGGTTGTGCTCCTGGTAGTACATCATCGTCTCGAAGTTGAGCGTGGTGGCGTCCACGCAGCCGCAACGCTTCCAGAAGTCGCGCACCAGAAACGGGTTCATCAGGGCCGACTGCGACAACATGGGCGCCGACAGCGGCCGGGGCAAATCCTGGAGGTCGGGCAGTTTGCGCCACAGGTGCGAGAGGGCCACCATGGCATCCCAGGGAAAGGCCATGCCCGAGTGGTTGGAGGCAAAAATCAGGGGCCGGTCGGGGTTGTTGCGCTGGGGGTAATTGTCGAAGCCAACCAGCTCGGAGCGGAACCAGACCCGGTCGAGCAGCTGCAGAATGTTCTTATCGAGCTCCCAGACGAATTCCTCGTCGAAGTAATCGGCGTAGATGTGCTGATTGGCCCGGATTTCGGGTGGCGGGGTCGGCAGCGCGGGCGAAGGAGCCGTGGGCATCAGGCAAAAACGAGCGAGAAGGTGGGTGGCAAGGAAACGGACGGGCTTCTAAGGTAGAGAAATATACGGTCGGGAGTCCGCCAGCGGTGTGGGGCCCCGCATTTTCCTTTACTGCCGGCATGGTTGCCGCCTAAATTTCGCGCTTGAGCTGCACCTGGGCCGTGGTCAGCTCGCCGTTGGGCCGCTGCACGATGAGCAGGATCTTGCGCCCGTCGGCGGAGTGCAACAGGCGGCTGACCTGGGTCAGGGAGAAAGCACTGGCCGGCAGCAGATTGATGGACAAAATCTCGTCGTCTACCTTCAACCCGGCCTTGGCCGCGGGGGAGCCTGGTACCACCTGGGTGATGACGTAGCGGCGGTAGTCGGGGCCGGCGGCCACCAGATCCATGCCGCACATGTCGTGCTCGAAAGGCTCCCGGTAGAGAATGTTGGGCCGTAGCAGCAGGTAGTTGTGGGTGTAGTCGATGATAATATCGAAGCGCTTGAGAAGCTCGAAGCCGATGTTGCCGTTGCGGGGCACGTCGGCGCGCATGGCCACGTCGGTCGAGTCAGGAAAGGAGGTGAGCAGGGAATTGAGCTGGTAGCGGCCCAGCGTCAAGCCCGTCACCCGGCCCAGGTAGCCGTTGATAAAGCCGTTGAGGCCTTTCCCGAGCTGGGAGCGGAGCCGCTTGGGCGGCAGGTGCAGTTGGTCGTTGGAAGTGGTTTCGAGCGAAAGGGCGTGGCCGGCCCCGGTGTCCAGAATCAGCTTCAGCGGTAAGTGCAGCGAGTCAGTGACCTGGACCTCGGCGGTGAGGTAGGGCTTGTTGCCTTCCAGATCCAGAGGTACCGAAGCCCAGCGCCGGCCGCGGGGCTTGCGGTACTGAGCCGGGTCGTGGAATACCACCAGGCTTTCGGCGGGCCGCACCTCCACCACGAAGCTGCGAAAAACGTCGGAGCCCAGAATCCCGTGAATGGGCATGCCCACGTAGCCCGACAGATTCAGAATATCCTCCGACAGAATCAGGAATAGCATGGACTGGGCTTGCACGCCCGGCAGCTCCACCCGCACGTTGTTGGTTTCGGAGGCTTCGAGCGGGGCTTCGTTGCCGACGCCCGCCACCCGGAAGCTCCGGCCAATGCGCAGCTGCAGGGCCGAGCGCAGCGCAGGGTCGGTGATGAGGGAAGTACCCACACCCGTGTCCAGCAGGAAGTTGTACGGCCCCTGCCCATTGAGGCGGGCGTTGACGACAATCAGGTTGCGCTCCATCTCAAAGTGAAATTTCACTTTGTGGGTCTTCGGCTTCACAAACCGAAACGGCACGGAGACTTGGCCCGCGGCGGGCCCGGCGGTTAGTCCCAAGGCCAGGACCAGCAGCAAAAGCCACCCGCCCCGCCCGAGCAGGCTACAGCAACTCGACGTATATGGGCGGGAGCAGGTCATGGTGGGAACGTGGCGGCCTGGTAAGATAGCAAATTTTTCGCCTCCCCGCACGCCCCACCGGTATGGTTATTCCAAGTCGCCCCAGACGCCGCCCGGCTCGTAATACAAGTGGCCCCGCTGAATGGTCAACGGAGCAGCTATGTTGTTGGTATAGAGCTGCCCCGTGCCCAGGCCCTGCGGAAAGTCGGGCGGAGCAAACTGGGCGGCAAACTGGCTGATGGCGTTTAAGCCCACGTTGGACTCCAGGGCCGAGGTGAGCCACCAGGCAATACCGCGGGCCTCGGCCAGAGCAATCCAGCGGCGGGTGGCAGCCAGGCCGCCCACCAGCGTGGGTTTGAGAATGATGTAGGCGGGCCGGATCTGGTCGAGCAACTGCTCCTGCTGCCCCGCCTCGGTAATGCCAATGAGCTCCTCGTCCAGGGCCACCGGCACCGGCGACTCCCGGCACACGGCGGCCATGGCCGCCCATTGCCCGGCCCGGATGGGCTGCTCGATGGAGTGCAGCTCAAATTGGGCCAGCTGCTGGAGCTTGTGCAAGGCTTCTGCGGGCGCAAAGGCCCCGTTGGCATCCACGCGCAGGGTAAGCTGCGCGGGCGGCGCCACGGCCCGGATTTCGGCCAATAGCCGCAGTTCGGTGGCAAAGTCAATGCCCCCGATTTTGAGCTTGAGGCAGGAGTAGCCGTCGGCCAGTTTTTTCTGGATTTGCTCCCGCATAAAGGCCGCGTCGCCCATCCATACCAGTCCGTTGATGGGAATTCCGGCCTGCCCGCGGCTGAAGGGCGTGTCGTAGAGCTGCCGGCGGCCTCCCTGCTGCCAGTCGAGCACGGCCGTTTCCAGGGCGAAGCGCAGGGCGGGCAGCTCCGCCGGCACCAGGGCCGCCGCCGTTTCGGGACTTAGCGCCGGATGGTTTTGCTGGTTGAATATCCGGCAGAAGTCGGCAATCTGGGTTTCCGTAGCGGGGCCGTAATCGGGGCTGAGGCCGGCCAGCGGGGCTGCTTCGCCCACCCCCACCCGGCCGGGCTGCACCGGGTCGGTGAGTTGCAGGTAGTAGGCGTAGTGCTCGGTCAGGGCCCCGCGGGAAGTGCGGGCCGGGAAGTTGAAGCGCAGCACGCGCCGGGAGTAGGAAAGGTGCAGCATGGGGGCAAAGGAAGGCAGATACGCGGCGAAGCAACAGGCAAGAGCCCGGTTTTGCTGGCCGCCGGCTAATAATTGCCAAAAAAAGAACAAGCCCCCGTGCAAAACACGGAGGCTTGTCGGCTTAATGACGACGGGTTAGAGTCGTCGATACTTCAGACGGAAACTATCGGGTGGCACCGCCCTGGTTGCTCCGTCCGCGACTAGCTTGGCCCCCCTTACGGCCAGCTTCACGGGCTTCCTCTGAAGTAAAACGGTGGCCGCGGCCACTCTCGTGCGAGGCTTTACCGCCCTCACTGGCGATGCGGCGCTGTTCGGCGGGGTCCATGGCGGCAAAGCCGCGGAGGCTCTTGCCGGCAGGCGAAGTTTTGCTGTTGGTGCTGCGGGCGCCTTGGCGGCCGGCCTGGCTCTGCTGCGAAGAGCCGCTGCGGGTTGAGTTGTTCGTAATCATAGTTTTGTAGGGTTTGGAGAACGGATGACTGACTTGCCCCTTCTAACGGGGCGACCTGTAACAAGGATAGGCATCTTCCCCCCAAAAACCGCCTCTAAACCCCAAAATACCAACTACTACTGATGAGCTCTGCGTACTTAATAGGGAAGCTGCGCGATAAGTACCCACCCGAGTTTATGGCTGAGCTCAGGAGGTAGCATTCTTCCCAGCCAATAGCGTATAAGTACCATCAGGAATTAGAGCAGTTCAAAACCCATTTTCTACTTTCCGGTTACCTTTCCACGCCCTCTTCCCCTGCCTCATGACTTCTTCCCCCCTGCTCACTCCTGCGGCCGCCGCCCCGGCTACCGACGCGTTTCTGCCCCGCTTCCGCGCGGTGCGCCACCAAACCGAGGCCCTGTGCCGGCCCCTGCTACCCGAAGACACGGTGGTGCAGCCCGTCATTGACGTGAGCCCGCCGAAGTGGCACCTGGCGCACACCACCTGGTTTTTCGAAACGTTTCTGCTAACCCAATACCAACCTGGCTACCAAGTATTTCACCCCGACTACGCCTTCCTGTTCAACTCCTACTACAACTCGCTGGGCAGCCGCGTGAACCGGGCCGACCGGGGCACCTTGTCGCGCCCGGCCCTGCACGAGGTGTACGCCTACCGGGCCCACGTCGACGCCTGCATGGAAGAATTGCTGCTGGCCAATCTGGAGTTACCGGCGGCCTTTGCCGAGGTAATGGAGCTGGGCTTGCAGCACGAGCAGCAGCACCAGGAGCTGCTGGTCACCGACATTAAGTATATCCTGAGCACCAGTCCGCTGGCCCCGGCTTACCTGCCGGCTTCCACCGACGCGCCGGTTGCGGCCGCCCCGCCCCTGCCGGCGGCCCGCTGGCTGCCCGTGCCGGGCGGCGTGTACCGTATTGGCTACGAGGGGGAAGGCTTCTGCTTCGACAATGAGCAGGCCGCCCACGAGGTACTCGTGCCCGACTTTGCCCTGCAAAACCGCCTGGTGACCAACGGCGAGTACCTGGAGTTTATGCAGGCCGGCGGCTACTCCGATTTCCGCTACTGGCTGGGCGAAGGCTGGGAGCTGGTGCAGGCCCAGCAGTGGCAGGCCCCGCTGTACTGGGTACAGCGGCCCGAGGGCTGGTTCCGGTTTACCCACCACGGCCTGCGCCCTCTCGACCTGAACGCCCCGGTAACCCACGTGAGCTTTTACGAGGCCGACGCCTACGCCCACTGGCAGGGCGCCCGCCTGCCCACCGAACAGGAGTGGGAAGTAGTTGCCCGCCGCTACCGGCCCGAAGCGACGACGGGCACTTTCCTAGAAAGCCGTAGCTTCGACCCGCAGCCGCTGCCGGCCGACGCCGACCCCGACCAGTGCCACCAGCTGCTCGGCGACGCCTGGGAATGGACGTATTCGGCCTACCACCCCTACCCGGGCTACGAGCGGGCCCCCGGCGCCCTGGGCGAATACAACGGCAAGTTTATGCTCAACCAGCTGGTGCTGCGCGGCGGCTCCTGCGCCACGCCCGAAAGCCACATCCGGCTCACCTACCGCAACTTTTTCCACCCCGACAAACGCTGGCAGTTTACCGGCATCCGGCTGGCCCGCTAGGCCCGAAGCGGCCGACCCCGTCCTCTCTCATTTCCTCTCTCACTCCCCCATTTCCGTTCATGTCGGCTTCCCCCGCTCCTACTCTTTCCCCGGTTGCTTCTTCTGATTTGGCCCGCCACGTCACGGAAGGGCTGCGCCGCTCGCCCAAAACCCTGTCGTCGATGTACTTCTACGACGACGCGGGCAGTGAGCTGTTCCAGCAAATTATGGCCCTGCCCGAGTACTACCCCACCCGTACCGAGTTTGGGCTGCTGCAAGCCCATCAGGAAGCCATTGGCCGGGCCCTGCGCCCCGCCGACCCGGCCGAGCCGTTTTTCCTGCTGGAACTCGGGGCCGGCGACGGGCTCAAAACCAAGATTCTGCTGCGCCACCTGCTCGAAACCGGGGCCCGCTTCACCTACGTGCCGGTTGATATTTCGGCGGCCGCCCTCGACGGGCTGGTAGCCAGCCTGCAGCAGGAACTGCCCGCGCTGCAGGTCGAGCCCCAGGTGTCGGACTACAGCACGGCCCTGACGCTGATGGCCGCGCGGCCGGGCCGCAAAGCGGTGCTGTTTCTGGGTTCCAACATCGGCAACTTCCTGCCCGCCGACCGCCACGCCTTTCTGCAGCAGCTCACCCGGCCGTTGTCGGCCAATGACCGGCTGCTCATCGGCTTCGATTTGCAGAAAGACCCGCGCCAGATTCGCGCCGCCTACGACGACGCCCAGGGCGTGACGGCCGCCTTCAACCTGAACCTGCTTACCCGCCTGAACCGGGAGCTGGACGCGGACTTCGACCTGGCCGCCTGGCAGCACTACACCGACTACGACCCGCTTTCGGGCGCCGTCCGCTCGTTCCTAGTCAGCACCCGCCGCCAGCAAGTGGCGTTTGGCGCCCTGCAGCACCGCGTCGAATTTGAGGCCTGGGAAGTTATTCACACCGAGAATTCCTACAAGTTTACCCGCCACCTCATCGAGCAACTGGCCACCGACGCGGGCCTGCAGGTGCAGCACTTTTTCACCGACGAGCACGACTACTTTGCCGACGTGGTGCTGGCGCCCCAGCCTTAGCTTAGGCCCGCTTCGGCTTTGCAATCCGGCGGCGGCCAGTAGCTTTGGGCATGCAAACTTTTCCTGACGTAATCAGTCTGGCCTCGGGCTACGGCAACTTTGCGCCCCCCGCGGCGGCCGTAGCCCAGGCTGCCGCGCTGCTACAGGCCGGCCCGCTGCCCACCAGTCCCATTGCAGGAATGCCCGAACTGCGGGCCGCCCTTGCCGCCCGCTACCAGCAGCAGGGCGCGGCCACCGGGCCGGAGCAGGTGCTGGTAACGCCCGGGGCCAAGCCGGCCCTGTTTGCCCTGTTCAAAGCAGCGCTGGAGCCCGGCGACGAAGTGCTGCTGCTCACGCCCAACTGGTTTGGCTTCCGCGGCCTGGTGGAAAAAGCCGGCGGCACGCTGCGCACCCTGCCCCTGGACCCGGCCACCGACTACGCCTGGCAGCCCGAGCAGCTGAGCTCGGCTATTCACGCCCGCACCCGGATTCTGCTGCTGAGCAACCCCAACAACCCCACCGGCCGGGTGTACACCCGCGCCGAGTGGGAAGGCCTGCTGCGCATTACCCGGCAGTGGCCCGGGCTACTGGTTGTGTCCGACGAAATCTACGACGGTATCCACTTCGGACCCGAGCCGTTTACCTCCCTGCTCAGCCTACCCGACCCGCACCGGCAGCACGTGGTAGTCAGTGGCTATTCCAAGTCCCTAGGCCTCATTGGCTGGAGCGTGGGCTACCTAGTGGCGCCGGAAGAGCTGATTCGCCGGGCAGCAGCCTGGCAGTTCAGCACCAGCGCGGCCGTGGCAGCGTTGTCGCAGGCGGCGGCCCAGGCGGCTACCGAGCAGGCATCGGCCATTAGCCAGCAGCTGTGCAGCGGCCTGCTCACCAACCGGGAAATTATGCGCCAGTGGCTGGCCGCTCTGCCGCCCCAGCCTCCGTTTCCGCTGGGCACCTACTATGCTTTTCCCGATTTCCGCCGGTTTCTACGGCCGGATTTACCGCTCACCGAAGCTTCGGCCGAACTGGCGGCGCGGCTGCGGGCCGGGGGCGCCGAGGTGGTAGATGGTGGGAGCTGCGACGCCCCGGGCTTTTTCCGGTTGTCGTACGCCGTGCCCGAGCCGCTACTGCGCGAAGCTCTGCGGCGCATTCGGGCGGCGCTGACGGCGGACTAAGCCTGTGCTGCCCGAAACCCAGGGGCGGCTACAGACCGGGCTGATGCTGGAATAAGCCCCTGCTTATTTGGAGCCAACACCAGCCGGGCCGGCGCGTTGTTGTACCTTTGCGCCTCGTTTTGCCCCGTTTTATGTCTCTTGCCCAAACCCGCTCCCACATTGTTCCTACCCTGCTGCTAGCCTTGCCCGTCGTGGTCAGCCAGCTGGGGCACATAGCTGTGGGCGTGTGCGACAGTATGATGGTGGGCAAAATCGGGAAGGTTCCGCTGGCGGCCGTGTCGTTGGGCATCAGCGTGAGCACCGTATTCATGATTCTGGGCATGGGCCTCACCTTTGCCATTACGCCCCTGGTAGCCGCCGCCGACGGCCGCCGCGACATTCCGGCCCTGGGTCACTTGCTCAACGGCGGAGTTTGGCTTAGCACGCTGGCCGGCCTCGCGCTGGCCGGCCTGGGCTTTGGGGTGGCCCCGCTACTGCACTACCTCAACCAGCCCGCCGAGGTAGTAGCGCTGGCCGCGCCCTGGGTGCGGGTCATTTTCGTGTCCTTCCTGCCGCTGATGGTTTTTCAGGGCTTCAAGCAGTACGCCGAGGGCCTGGGCCTCACGTTTCAGTCGATGGTCCTCTCGCTGATTGCCAACCTGGTGAATGCCTTGCTCTGCTACGTGCTTATTTTCGGCAACTTCGGGGCCCCCAAGCTAGGTATGATGGGAGCCGCCTGGGCCACGCTGGTGGCCCGCATTCTGATGGCCGTATTCATGGGGGCCTACGTGCTGCGGGCCAAACGTTTGGCTCCGTACCGGGCCGCCACCCACTGGCTGCACCCCGACGGCACCACGATGCGGCACTTACTGAGCTTGGGTGCGCCCATTGGCGTGCAGATGATGTTCGAGATGGGCGCCTTCAGCTTTTCGGCCATCATGATTGGTTGGCTGGGTGCCACTTCCCTGGCCGCCCACCAGATTGCCATCAACATTGCCTCGGTGACCTACATGGCCGCCAGCGGCATCGGGGCAGCTGTTACCATCCGCGTTGGTAATTTCCGGGGACTCGGCGATGCGCCCGGTGCCCGGCAGGCCGGCTTTGCGGCCTACCTCATTACGTTTCTATTCATGAGTGCCATGGCCCTGCTGCTCATTGCCGGCCGGGGCCTGATTCCCCACTTCTACAACAACGACCCGCAGGTGCTGGCCCAGGCCTCCACGCTGCTGCTCATTGGGGCCCTGTTCCAGATTTCGGACGGCCTGCAGGTGGTGGGCCTGGGCGCCTTGCGGGGTTTGCAGGACGTAAAAATACCCTCTATCGTGGCCCTGCTAGCGTATTGGGCCGTGGCTCTGCCCTTCGGCTACTGGCTGGGTTTCCACCAGGGCCTGGGCGCCACCGGCATCTGGGTGGGGCTGCTGACCGGCCTGAGCCTGGTGGCGGGGCTGCTGCTATGGCGCTTTCGCCAGCACAGCGCCTCCCTGGTCGTGCCGGCCGCGCTGCCCGTGGCCAGCCATTAGCGCAGACCTTGCCGGCGGCCGGATATTTTGGTTAGCCCGGAATTGAAATGTACCGAAAGTAGTTTGTTTCTTGCGGCTGATTTCCCCGCTCAGGATTGCACTTTACCGCTACTACGATGCCTTTTCTCTCTTTTATCATCTCCCTGCTCCCGCTGCTGACTTCTCCCGCTAAGCACCCTGCAGTAGCGGCCCCGCCGGTGGAAAAGATTACCTGGTCGGCCTCCCGGCCCCTAACCTGGGCCGACTTCAAGAGCAAGCCCCAGCCCATTGAGCAAATGGCGGCCCTGACTTCGGCCTCGATTGATACCCAGATCGGCTGCAAAGATTACGTGTTTTCGTCGCAGGTCATTGCCGTTTTTATTCCGAACGAGTCGTGGGTGCGGGACCCGGCCAAGGCCACGCCGGCCCTGCTGCGCCACGAGCAGCTCCACTTCGACCTGACCGAGGTGCACGCCCGCATGATGCGCCAGAAGCTGAGCATTGCCAAGTTCGACTGTGAACACCTGAACCCGGCTTTCCAGAACCTGTCCAACGCCATGTACTCGGGCTGGAAGCGGGAAATGGCCCGCTACGACCAGGAAACCAACCATGGCCTGAACACGGCCAAGCAAACGTACTGGGAAACCCAGGTGCAGCAGCGCCTGACGTTGCTCGATAAATTTGCCGCCCAACCTTAGCCTGGGGTTTGCTAAGTTGCGGCCATGAACCCCGAAAACACCATCACCTGGGCCGATTTTGAGCGCGTCGACCTGCGCGTGGGCACCATCCTGGAGGCCCGCGAATTTCCCCAGGCCCGCAAGCCCGCCTACCAGCTCCTGATTGACTTGGGCCCCGAAATCGGCTCGAAACGCTCTAGCGCCCAGATTACCCGGCACTACACTCCCGAAACCCTGGTGGGCCGGCAGGTGCTGTGCGTAGTCAACTTCCCGCCGAAGCAAATCGGCCCTTTCCGTTCCGAAGTTCTCGTGACCGGCGCCCCCGACGCGGAAGGGCACATCGTGCTGGCCAGCCTGGCCGGCCCGGTGCCCAACGGCAGCCGGCTGGCGTAGGGTGGGGCTTACGGCCGCTAGTGCTGCAACTGGGCCTTGCGCATGGCCAGGCTGTCGAGCACAATGCCGTAGAGCTCGTCGAGGTCTTTGTTGTGCACGGCGTAGTAGCGGTAGCTCTGCCAGAAGGCCGAATCCGTTACTTCGTGTCGCCAGAGCATATCTTTCTGCAGCTGGTTGAACAAAGCCTGGGAGGAATCGGCGCGCAGGTGGGCCGCCTCCACCCGACTCTCGTTCAGGTGCAGCTCCACCAGCAACTGCACCATTTTCTCTTTGGGCAGCAAGGACGAGGGCGGCACGGCTTCTTCGGGCCGTTGGCAGCAGGCCAACAAAGCGCTTAGAATCAGGGCCAGGCAGACAGGTAGCTTTTTCACGCTCGCAAAGTTAGGAGGAACCCGTAGTTTAGCCGAAATGAATTCAGAGGCCGCCACTCCTTTTCAACAACTTGTCCGGAAGCTTCGGCAGATGGAAATACGCATCCTCAAGGCGGCGGATGCTCAGCTGCAGGGCGATTTTCATTCCGTTTTCAAAGGTACCGGCCTCGAATTCGACGATGTGCGCCTCTACCAGTACGGCGACGAGGTGCGGGCCATCGACTGGGCCGTATCGAGCAAAGGCCACGGGACCTTCGTCAAGACCTATAAGGAAGAACGGGAGCAATCCGTTCTGCTCTTGCTTGACGTCAGCGCCTCCCAGCAGGTGGGCGCCGAAGGGAGGCGCAAGCTGGACGTGGGCCGCGAAATCTGCGGCATTCTGGCCCTGGCCGCCGCCCGCCAGGATGCCCAGCTCGGAATTCTGGCCTTTTCCGACCAGAAAGAAATGTACCTGGCCCCGGGCAAGGGCATCCGGCACGCCTACTCGCTGATCAAGCGGCTGTTTGAGCTGGAGCCCAAGTCCCGGCAAACGGCCGTGGCGGGCGGCATCAAGCAGGCCCTGGGCTTGCTCAAGCGCCGCAGCATCATCCTGCTCATCTCCGACTTTATCGACACCAACTACGAGCGGGAACTGACCATGCTGGCCCGTAAGCACGACTTGGTTGTGGTGCAGCTGCTCGACAAGCGGGAGCAGGAGTTTCCGCCCCTGGGCATCGTGCCCCTGCTCGACCAGGAAACCGGCCGCACGGTGTGGGTTAATACCTCGGCTGAGGCTTTCCGGAAACGGTACCGGACCACTTACGAGCAGAATCGGGAGCAAATCGGGCAAATCTGCCGCCGCCACCGCACCGAGTACCTCTCCATTGCCACCGACGTCGACTTCGTGCCCCAGCTGGTGCGGCTGTTTCGGCGGCGTAACCAGCGGGGCGGCCGGGCCTGATATGCGGCGCTTTTCTTCTCTGTTTTTGGGCCTGGCCTTGCTGCTGAGCCACGCTGCGGCAGCTGTTTCCTCCGCGGAGCAGGATGTGCCGCGCAGCCGCTTTATGCGCCCCGGCACCCGGGTGGGCGAAATTATCGACTACGAGCTGAGCTACGCCCACGCCCCGGATCTGGAAGTTATTTTTCCCGACTCCACGGCCGAGTTCAAGCCCTTCGAGTACGTGGGCAAGACCTTCTACCCCACCCGCACCCGGCGCGGCCAAAGCATCGACCGGACGGTTTACCACCTGCGCACCTTCGCCCTGGACTCGGTGCAGCGCCTGAGCTTACCAGTCACCATTCTGCGCGGCAATGACACGGTGGCGGTGGCCAGCACGGCGGCCGTGGTGCGGCTGCTGCGCACGGCCACGGTGGCGGCCGGCGCGGCCCAGGCCCCGGTACTGCAGCAAAACACGACTCCGCTGCCGGTGCCCACCCAGTTTAACTACCCCTACTGGCTGGCTGGCGCCGGGGTGCTGGCGCTGGCGCTGGGCGGCTTTTTCGTGGGCTTCCGCCGCACCCTGCGCCTGCGCTACCAACGCTACCGGCTGCGCAAAAACCACGTCTACTTCCTGGCCCAGTACGCCCGCCACATCGAGCGGTTTACCCTATCCCGGTCCCTGACCAACATGGAACGGGCCATTACGCTCTGGAAAAACTACCTCACCGGCCTCGAAGACAACACCATCAACAGCCTGACGACCCGCGAAATTGTGGCGCACTACGAAAACGACCACGACGTGAATACCGCCCTGCGCATCACCGACCGGGTCATTTACGGCAATCAGTTTTCGGAGGAAGAAGCCGAAACGGATATGGCCTTCGTGCTGCTGCGCGACTTTGCCGAGCGGCGCTACGAATTGGTGTCGGCTCGGCTGCGGGCATAGCCGGTCCTCTTTTTCCCTTACCTTTCCGGCATGAATCAGCTTTGGCAACGCTTCCTGGCCCCCGTGGTAGATGGACTGCGCTACGCCACGCTCACGAGCTACACCTGGCAGCAGCCCCGCCTGCTGCTGCTGATCTTCCTGATTCCGGTGCTGTTTCTGGGCCGCTGGCTGCTGGTACACCGGCGCCGGCCGCGGCTGGGCGTGGCCTTTGTGGCCGGCGAGTTGCGCCGCGACTACAGTGCCGCCCTGCGCTTCGTGCCCGATATCGTGCTGGGCCTGAGCCTGGCATTCGGCCTCGTGGCCCTGGCCCGCCCCCAGCGCACCGACGAGCGGGTGGTACAAACCGGCCAGGGCATCGACATTCTGCTCTTAGTGGACGTGTCCTCGTCGATGGAGCTGCAGGACTTGCGGCCCAACCGCCTGGAGGCGGCCAAGCGCGTGGCCCGGGAGTTTGTGGACGGCCGCAGCGGGGACCGAATCGGCCTCGTGGTGTTTGCCGGCGACGCCTACTCCCTGGCCCCGCTCACCACCGATTATGAGCTGCTGCGCGAAAACCTGCAAAGCCTCAAGCTGGGCATGATCCAGAACGACGGCACGGCCATCGGTACGGCCCTGGGCGTGGCCACCAACCGCCTGCGCGACTCCCGCAGCCGCACCAAGGTCTGCATCCTGATTTCGGACGGCGAGAATACGGCCGGCAGCCTCGACCCGCTCACGGCGGCCCAGCTGGCCCACGCCTTTGGGGTCAAAATCTACACCATCGGGCTGGGTCAGGATGGCTACGTGCCCTACGGAAAGGATGAAGCCGGCCGCCCCCGCTACGTGGAAACCCGCCTCGACGAAACCACCATGCGCCAGCTGGCCCAGGCCGCCGAGGGTCAGTTTTTCCGCGCCTCCGACAACAACGCCCTGCGCAACGTGTTCCGCCGCATCGACCAGTACGAAAAGTCCGAAATCAAGCAGACCCGTTACCGCAACACCAAAGACTATTACCGCATCTACCTGTTCTGGTGCGTGGGCCTGTGGCTGCTCTGGCTGGCTCTGAAAAACACCTTTCTCACCAACTCCCTGGAAGACTAGGGTTTAATATGGGAAATGTGGTTGAATGTGAGAAATGTGGAAAATGTGTAATGGCGAGTGAAGGGCGGCCATCCGTCCTCTGCGCAGGTAGTCCCAGCCTTTTACCACAAAGCCCTTTTCGTTGTTAAGAACTAAGTATCAGCATAGAAGGAAGCTCCGCACACTTCAGAGGACGGATTGCTTCGGCCCAAGCCTCACAATGACACGGGGTTTTATTTCTCACATTCTTCCACATTCAGCACAATTCCCACATTACCAAATGATTGCCGATAACCTCCGCTACTTCGAACAACAGCTGCTGGGCAGCAAGGCCCGGCTGGTGGCCGTGACCAAGACGCACCCGGTCGAGCGGCTGCAGGAAGCCTACGACGCCGGGGCCCGGCTTTTCGGCGAAAACAAGGTGCAGGAAATGGTGGCCAAGCAGCCCGAGCTGCCCCAGGATATTGAGTGGCACCTCATTGGGCATCTGCAAACCAACAAGGTGAAGTACGTGGCGCCCTTCGTGCACACCATTCAGAGCATCGACAGTCTCAAGCTGCTCCAGGAAATCGAGAAGCAGGCCGCCAAGCACGGGCGCGTCATTCAGGGCCTGCTGCAGTTTCACATTGCCGAGGAAGAAACCAAGTTCGGCCTGTCGTTGGCCGAAGCCGAGGAAATCCTGCAGTCGGCGGCCTACCAGGCCATGCGCCACGTGCAAATTGCGGGCGTAATGGGCGTGGCCACCAACACCACCGACGAGGCCCAGCTACGCCGCGAATTCCGGGAGCTGCGCGGCTACTTCGAGCAGCTTCAAACGCGGTACTTTGCTCAGCAGCCCGCTTTCCGGGAAATTTCCATGGGCATGAGCTCCGACTTCCGCCTGGCCCTGGAGGAAGGCAGCACGCTGATTCGCGTCGGCAGCGCTATTTTTGGCGCCCGCAACTATGGGGTTAGTGGTTGATAGTTGTTCGTTGTTAGTTGTCCGTTGCTAGGGAAGGCGGCAGTTCCAACGGATAACGGACAGCTAATAACTAACAATGACCAACTAACAACTAACAACGGACAACAGACAACCAACAACTAAACATGACTGCTCGACTCATCATTCAACTCGCGGCCCTGCTTGGCGGCCTGGGCGTGGCCATCGGGGCCTTCGGGGCCCACGGGCTGCGCAAGATGCTGGAAGCCTCCAACCGCTTCGACACCTTCGAAACCGCCGTCCGCTACCAGTTCTACCACGCCCTGGCTTTGCTGGCCGTGGGCATCCTGCTGGCTTTCCGCCCCGATTTGAAAGCCTTGAGCACCACGGCCTGGCTCTGGCTGGGCGGCGTGCTCATCTTCAGCGGCTCGCTCTACACGCTCTGCTTCACCGGCATTACCAAACTCGGCGCCGTAGCCCCCATCGGCGGCCTGCTGCTCATCGCCGGCTGGATCAGCCTGCTCCTGGCCGCCCGCCAAGTGTAGGGTTAAGGTGCTTAAGTGCTAATGTGAGGAATGTGCTAAATGTGGGAGAATGTGTCATGGCGAGAGAAGCGCAGCCATCCGTCCTCTGCTTGTGACTAGCATCCTTTTACCAGATAGCCCTTTCTCGTATCGAACGGAAAAGGGCTTTTCACTTGAAGGCACTCCGCACATATCTAAGGACGGCTGGCTTCGACTCACGCCTCCCGCAAGAACGCACATTCCATCCTACCAGAACATAGAAAGGGCGTTTCGCAGCTGCGAAACGCCCTTTCTATGTTCTGCAAACGCAGCCGATTACGACGACTTGCGCTTGGCTTTGATCTTGTTGTCGCCCATTTTGGACTTCTGCTTGGCATCTTTCTCGTCCATCACGCCGTTCGATTTCGACTCAACAGTCATCGTGGGGGCAGCGTTAGCCGAGGCGGCGTCTTTCACTTCGCCTACCAGCGAAACCATGGCGTTGCCACCGGCCGAGTTCGACTCAATGGTCAGCACTTTGTTCTGCATGCCCATCTTGCCGGCGCTGTTAAACTTGGCCGAGATAGAGCCGGTTTTGCCGGGCATGATGGGGTCCTTAGTCCAGTCCGGGGTGGTGCAGCCGCAGCTTACGCCGATGTTGGAAATGACCAAGGGCTGGGTGCCCACGTTCTTGAACTTGAAAGTATGGTCTACCACGTCGCCCTGCTTGATGGAGCCGAAGTCGTACTTCACTTCGTCAAACTGAATCTGGGGGCCAGCTACTTTCTCCTGCGCATTGGCCGGCTTTACGGCTGCCGACTGCGCCTGCGCGGCCAAGCCCGTCAGCGAGAGCGACAAAGCCAGAATGAGTGCTTTTTTCATGAGGTGATTTCGTTAGTAAGTTGAGGTTAACAAATTTAAGAATTTCAAGGTGCGAGCCAACTATCCTGCCAGTTTTCAGCGGGACGGCCACCATTCTTTTAACCACAACTTGCTTCCGCCGCGTGAGGTTCAGATGCAGCCTCGAAACCACATCGGCCCCCTCCTACCCCTTAAATTCCTTGGAATAAGGAAATTGCCGCGAAGCCTTGCGCATGATAGTGGTGACGATAGTATTCGTGTCGCTGCCGAAGCCCCGCGACAAGGCCTTGTCGTACTTCCAGAGCAGTTCGCCGGTAGCGCCGTCGTTGATGCTGATCATGAGCTTGCCCGTGTTGGTGGGCCCGCTCACGCCGACCAGCATCGACATGGCCACCGCCGCCCCGGCCGACATCGGCTGAGTGCTGGTGAAGGTGCCCGAGATGATGCCGTCGACGCCCAGGAACTTGGCCAGCTGCTCGGGCGTGAAGGTGGCCACGTTGGCCGCCGTGACGTGGTGCTGAGCCAGCAGGGCGTTGGTACGGGCCAGGTCCTGCACGTCTACGGTCATGTCGTTTTCGGCTTTGCGCTTGAGGAAATACGACTGCAGGGCGCTCTGCACGTCCAGGCCCTCGCGCTGCTCCAGCTTAGCTACCCCATCGGGCCCGCCGTTTTTGGTTACTTCGTTGGGGCGCAGCTGCAGCGTCACGGCGAAGGGCAGCACGGCCAGGGTTTGGTGGGTTTTGGCCAGGGCCCCAAACTTAGGGCTGGTGTAGATTTCGCGGGTCTGGGCCGCGGCGCCCGTCATTAGTAGCAGGGCACACAGGGCGGTCAGAAGGTAGCTTTTCATAGCGGGTAAGAGTTAGGAAGTGAATGCGGCGGCAAGTTGCAGCCCCATTCACTCCTTCACATGCCCACTTTATGTGATACCGAATCACATTTATGTGCTACAAAATTCTCGCTTAATCCCGTTCCACCGGCGCGTCGCCGACGAGCTTCTGGTTGAAGTTCAGCAGAAACAGCCGGTCGGAGGCGCGGGTGATGGCCGTGTAAAGCCAGCGGGCAAACTCGCTGTTGACCATCTCATCCTTGAGAAAACCGTGGTCGACGAAGACGGCCTGCCACTGCCCGCCCTGGGCTTTGTGGCAGGTCAGGGCGTAGGCAAACTTCACCTGCAGGGCATTCAGGTACGGGTCTTTACGCAGGGCCGCGCTCTTGTCCTTTTTGGTGGTAAGGTGGGCGTAATCCTCGGAAATAGTATTGTAGAGCTCCTTGCTGCGGTCGGCGGGCAGGGCCGGGCTTTCGGTGTGCAGCGTGTCGAGCAGCAGCTTTACTTCCTGCTCCTCCTCGTCGGGGTAGTCCACGAACCGCACGCGGGCATCGGCAAAGCGGAACCCGAACTCGTCCTGCCGCCGCACGATTTTGGTGACCTGCACAAAGTCGCCGTTGGCCAGAAAGCCCATTTCCGAGTCTTTGGGCAGCCAGAAATAGTTGTTGCGCACCACCATCAGGTAGTCGCCGGCCTCGATTTCCTCCTCGGCATCAAACAAGGTGCGCCGGATCATCTGGTTGTAGAGGTTGGCGTTTTTGTTGGAGCGGCAGATGATAGTCGTGTTTTCGTGGCCAAAGTTTTTATAGGCCCAGCGCAGGCCGTCTTCGAGCTTGTCGCCGCCGACGCGGAAAATATCGGGGTAGCCTTTGGTGAAAAACTGGATGCTGGGGTGCTCCTGCCGCAACTCCTCGCGCAGGGCGGTGGCGTTCATCAGAATGCCCGATTCCTCGGCTTGGCGCATTACCTGGCGCAGCTCCACCCCGTCGACCTTGGCCCGGAAGCGGTGAGCCAGCAGCTCGGGGTCGAGAGCGGGCGAGAGCAGCTGGCCCACGGGCGGCAGCTGGGCCGTGTCGCCGATGACGAGCAGCTTGTTGCTGGGCTTTTCGAACACAAACCCCAGCAAGTCATCAAGCAGGCCGTTTTCGCCGAAGGATTTCTCGTCCGAAATCATCGAGGCCTCGTCCACGATGTAGAGCGTGTCGGTGGTACGGTTGGGCTGGCGCTGAAACGAGAGGCTGTCGGAGGGCGTGCCGGACGTCTGGCGGTAGATTTTCTTGTGAATGGTGCTGGCCGCCACGCCCGAGTAGGCGCTCATCACCTTGGCGGCGCGGCCGGTGGGCGCCATCAGGGTGTATTTACGCTGCATGCGGTGCAGCCACTGCACCAGGGCACTGACCACGGTGGTTTTGCCCGTACCAGCGTAGCCGCGCAGCACGAACACCTTGCGGCCCGGCAGATCGTCCTTCAGAAACTCGTCGAGCTTATAAAACAGCGTGGCCTGGTCCTGGGTGGGGTCGAAGGGAAAAAAGTCGCGAACGGACGGGGTGCGAACAGAAAGCATAGGTTGGAAAAGGGAAGCGGGCCGCAACGGCCATTTAATCGAGCAGGGCCGGATTGACCTCGCCCAGAATCTTCTGCAAGAACACCATTTCGGCGCTAGAAAGTCCCGCACGGCGCGCACTATCTAGCGCCGTGGCTCGGAAAGTAGTCAGGGCCTGCGCCCGGTTATCAGCCGTAAACATATCGGCGCTGAGGCCCCAGATAAGCTGGTGCCGCAGCAAGGAAGTGGGCAGCTGGTGCAGGTATCTTACGGTCAGCGTAAACTGCCGGGCCCAGATAGTGACGGCCGCCTTATCCACGGCCTCGGTTACGTACCCGTCGCTGATGCAGGCCACCGAGTCCAGCTTCTGCAGCGCCGGCAGCGACCTGTGCTGCGTTATAGCCTGCTCCAGACTGTCGATGTAAGCCAGGACTTTATCATCGATAACGGGGGCCGGCGGCTCGGGCAATACTACTGCTGCCGGCACTGTTTCCCGAGCCGGTTTTTCCTGGGCACAGCTTGCCAGGGAAAGCAGCAGCAGCGGCCATGATCTTGCCGCTGAGACTACAGTTCCGGGTAAAAAGCGTCGAGGTGTATGCTGAATCATGAGCTATACCTAGTGTAGGCCATGCACCTGACTTAGCTGTTGGATCTGGGCTAATGTTTCACTCATTGGCTGAGTAAAGCGAAGCCACTCAAGCCAATAACCATCATTACACATATAAAGCAGTGAGGCATCAAACTGATGTACCAAGGCTTCATCAACAGCGTTTACGGCATCAAAAATCTGCAACAATGGTAGAGCACCTGATTGATGCGGATGTATAAAACCAACCACGGCGCTAGTCAGGGAAAAATTCCAATGCCGGGCAATATTATCAGCCTGGTCTGAGGAACAAGCTGATATCCTATTTACTCCAAAGGTGTGTTTGTGGAGTCGAATTAAGGAAGGCGTTCCTAGCTCACAGGCCAATGAGTCGGGTTCTGTGTAATAAGACAGTAGGCAGATAGACTTGCCTACACAGGCCCATTGAACCATACTCACCACGAATGCAGTCCAGGCCTCGGAACCCTATTCACATTCAATAGCCCCTACCCGAATACTATTTTTACCAATCTGCTCAATCAGCATCTTCAATTACTTTACTACTGCGGCTCCACTACGGCCATCGTGGCCGAGGCTTTGGCAATCAGCACGTCGTCGCACCACACCTCGGCCTCGCAGAAATGCAGGCGGCGCCCCGGCTTGAGCACCCAGCCCACGGCCCGGAGCGTGCTACCAAGCCCGGGCCGCAGATAGGTCGTTTTCAGCTCGGCCGTGACCACGCCGGTGCCGTCGGGCACCAGGGTTACGGCGGCAAAACCGGCGGCCAGATCGGCCATCGTAGCCACCAGGCCGCCGTGGGCAAAACCCAGGTTCTGGTGGTGACGCTGCTCCAGGGGCAGCTCAAATACCACCCGGCCGGACTCCACGGTGGTCAGCTCGGCTCCGATGAGGTGCATAAAATGCTGGCGTTGCAGCTTGCGGCGGATGCGAACTTCGAGGCTTTCGACGTTCAGTTCGGATTGGGCAGAAGTACTCATTGCCGCAAAGGTACGCACCGGGCCGGCGGTAGCCGCAATCCGCGGGCTTGCGTATCTTCCCGGCGCAGCTTTTCCATCGGGCCCAGCAACACGCGTTATGACTACACTCGACTATTTGGTGGCCGGCGGCCTGGGGTTGGCGCTGGCGGCCTGCAGCGGCTTCCGGGTCTTTGTACCCTTGCTGGCAGCTAACCTGGCCTACCTCACCGGCTTTATGGCCCCGTCGGCGGGCTTTGAGTGGCTGGGCTCCTGGGCCGCCTTCGGGGTGCTGGCCACGGCCACCGTGGCCGAAATGCTGGCCTACTACGTGCCCGTAATCGATAATGCCCTGGACACGATTACCACCCCGGCCTCGTTTATTGCCGGCACCCTGCTCATGACCTCCGCCCTGCCAAACCTCGACCCGATGGTGCGTTGGGGCCTGGGTATTTTGGTGGGCGGCGGCACGGCGGGCATGGTGCAGAGCGGCACGGCCCTGCTACGGGCCGGCTCCACGGCCACCACGGCCGGGTTCGGCAACCCGATTCTGGCCACGCTGGAAAACTTTCTGGCCATTGCCGGTTCTGTACTGGGCCTGCTGCTGCCGCTGGTCATGGCCGGGCTGGTGGTAGTGCTGCTGCTGTATTTGGCCGGCCGGTTCCGGCGCCTGTTTTTCCGCCGGAGCACCCCGCCTACCAATCCCTAATTCTACTTCTACACGCCTATGCAACCTCCTTCTTCACCTTCCGAGGCCGTTTCTGATTCGCTACTCCAGGCCTACACCGGCCAGGTGCGGGTGCGGGCCTGCGGTATGCTGATTCACCAGGGCGCCATGCTGCTCACGGCCCACCGGGGCCTGCTGGCCGCGGGCCTGCCATTTTGGTCGCCGCCGGGTGGGGGCTGGCAGTTCGGGGAAACCATCCAGGAGTGCCTGCGCCGGGAGTACCGGGAAGAAACCGGTCTGGAAGTAACCGTGGGCCGCTTCCTGCACCTGCACGAGTTCAAAACTGATGCCCTGCAGGCCTTAGAGCTATTTTTCGAGGTGAAGCTGGTGGACGAAACTGCCACCCCGCGCCTGGGCTCCGACCCCGAGCACGGCCCCGACACCCAGCTGCTCACTGAACTGGCCTTTCTCACGCCCCGGCAATTGGGCCTGCTGCTCCCAACTCAGGTGCACCCCATTATGCGCCACGTCATCAGCCCCGACGACGTATTTATTCCCCACATTCTGTTTCAGTAAAACCCTTCCGGCTCAAAACAAGCTGCGGAGTGGTTTGCGGGCCTTTCGTACCTTTAACGGCCTATTTGCCGCTTCTTGCCCGTCCCGCCGTGTCCTCTAACACTTTGTCTGTCGCCACCTTGCCACTTCCCGCCCCGCCTGTTGCCTTGCAGTCCTTGCGCGACGAAACGCTGGAAACAGCCTCGCCGGCCGGCTGCAACCTCTACCTGACTGCCGGGGCCAACGGCCTGCGGCTGGGCGTGGCCGATATCCGCCGCAACAAGTTTGTGGCTCTGGAAGACTACCCGGTCAACCCCGAAGCTTCGTGGGCCGACCAATTTAAGTCTCTTACTGCCGAGCACGACTTATTGAGCCAAACCAGCTGGAACCAGGTGCGCCTGGCCGTGCAAAACCGCGCCTTCACGCTGCTGCCCGCACCCCTGCTACGCCCCGGCGACGAAGCCGCCTACCTACGCCTGCACCACGCCCTCGATGCCGAGCACGAAACCGTGGGCCGCTACGCTCATTCCAGCCTGGAAATGGTCAGCGTATTTGCCGCCGAAAAAGCCCTGACCAACTGGTTTCGCGCGACCTACCCCACTGGCAAAATTCTGCACCAAACCAGCGCCCTGCTCGAAGGCATCATTCACCAGAGCGAAGTAGGCGCCCCGCGCCGGCTCTACCTGAGCCTGGGCCACCAGGAAGTCACCATCGTAGCCGTGCGCGACAAGCGCCTGGAGTTCTGCAACGTCTTTGCCTTCGCCACGGCTGAGGACCTGATTTACTACACGATTCTGGTCATGCAGGAGCTGCAGCTCAACCCCGACCAGGACGGCGTCGTCGTCTGGGGCGACCTGATGCACGACTCGGAGCTGTTCACCATCCTGCGCAAGTACATCCGCAACATCCGCTTCGGCAACCGCCCCTTCGACGTGGCCTACAGCTACCGCCTCAACGACGTGTTCGAATACCGCTACTTCGAGCTCTACAGCCTGCACCTCTGTGAATGAGTGAATGAGTGGAGTAGCCTACGGCGCAAAACCGCGCCAATTGAATACTTCACTCATTCACTCATTCACCTATTCACTTATTCACAGTATGCGCATTGCTCTTTTTCCTGGCTCCTTTGACCCGTTTACCAATGGCCACCTCGACGTGGTGCGGCGCGGCACTCAGCTCTTCGATGAGGTCATCATTGCCATCGGCAACAACAGCAGCAAGTCGCGCTACCTGCCCGTGGAGCAGATGGTGAGCATGATTGAAGGTGTGTTTGCCGACGAGCCGCGGGTGCGGGTACAGTCCTACAAGGGGCTTACGGCCACGTTTGCCAAGGAAGTAGGCGCCAAATTCCTGCTCCGCGGCCTGCGCAACACCACCGACTTCGAGTACGAGAATACCATTGCCCAGGCCAACCGCCACATGAACCCCGAGCTGGAAACCGTGTTCCTGATTACATCCCCGGCTCTGGCGGCCATCAGCAGCACCATTATCCGCGAAATTCACCGCTTCGGCGGCAACGTGGACGACTTCGTGCCCTTCCCGCTACCCGCCTATCGGGCCCCGGCCGCCAGCTAGCCGAGTTAGCGGCGCGATACCATCCGGACGCCCGAAATGGCCGCGGGCCGCTTGGGGTCGGGTACGGGCAGCACAATGTACTCGGGCGCGGTCATTACCAGGTTGCCGCGGCGCATGAGCTCGTCCTCGTCGGAGCCGATGAGCACCATGTCCAGCACCTTGCGCGACTTGGCGTTGAAGGTCACCACGATGGTGGAGCCGTTCTTTTCGAAGGTGTTAATCCAGTCGGCGCCCTTCGTGGACTTCATCTGCGCGGCCGTGGGCTCCAGGCCAATGGGCTCATCCTTGCCTTCCTGGGGCGTACCCAGGGCCCGGCGCACCTGGTCGATGTTTTTACCAACCAGAGAAGGCAAATCCAGCTGGCTGGGGTTGGCCGCCGTACCCTGCCCAACTTTGGGGGCGCTGTTTTCGGAAGCATTCTGGCTGCCGGTGCAGGCGGCAAAACCGCTCAGCAACAACACAAGGGGCAGGTAACGGAATGGGCGCATACGCAGAGAATTGGGGTGAATTATTTTTCCTTGGCTGATTCTTTGGTCGACTCCTTGCCGGACGTTTCGCCCAGGTAGTGCCGCACGACCAGCGCAATGGAAGCATACGCTTCATCGAGCACGGCCAGGGCTTCCTGGGGGGTCATCCAGCGTACTTCCTCGATGTATTCCTCGGCCTGAGGCTTCATCAACGAGTCGTCGGAGCAGGTCATGATGTACCAATTCGTCTTTTTCAGGATTTTGTTGCCGTTGTAGGCATAGGAGTGCCAGGTGCTGGGCAACTTTTCGCCCATTTCCACCTTGATGTTGCACTCTTCCTCCACTTCGCGCAGGGCGCCCAGGCCGGGGTCTTCGTCTTTCTTGAGCTTGCCCTTGGGCAAATCCCACTTGCCGAGACGGTAAATCATCAGCACCATGCCGTCCTTTACCACCAGGCCACCGGCGGCCTTCACGATGCGGAACTGGTCTTTGAGGTGCAGAATCAGCCGTTTTTTCTTGCGGGCCAGCAGCGTCAGCGACTTGAGCTTCTTGAGCTTCTTGACTTCCATCAGCCGCAGAATCCGGTCGATGAAGGGGTCCGTCACGTCGCGCACGAGCACGTCGCCGATCAGATCTTTGGAGCTGAACTCATCCTCCGCGTTCAGAATCAGGTCGTAGCGGTGCTTGTATACTTTCTCGCTGTTCTTTTTGATGATCAGCGGAATATCGTTGATGAAGACGTTCATCGCAGGGTAATCAGAGGGCAGAAAATGAGGAAGTGGCGCCGAGGTCCATTGCAAAACACAGCATAAAATTCGGCAAACGGAAATCGGGGAAAGCTGGGCAAGATACGGGATGCAGCCGGTTCTGTTGCCGGCCCGCAGCCCAACAGCGCTTTTCAAAAATCAAGAGTCGTCGTAAGCCTTCAGCAGGCCTTACTTTTACGCAGCAATGAAAAAAATCGGTTTACTTTCTGACACCCACAGCTACTGGGATGAGCGCATCCTGCACCACCTCACGGGCTGCGACGAAATCTGGCATGCCGGCGACTTCGGCACCGCAGCCGTCATCGAGGCCCTGGAGACCGTAGCACCCCTACGCGGCGTGTACGGCAACATCGACGGCCGGGACGTGCGCCAGACCCAGCCTTTGGTGCAGAATTTCGAAATAGAGGGCCTGCGGGTGCTCATGACCCACATCGGCGGCTACCCGGGCCACTACTCCCCCGCCGCCCGCCCGCTGCTGACCCAGGAGCGGCCGGGCCTGTTTATTTCCGGCCACTCCCACATTCTCAAAGTCATGCCCGACCCCAAGCTGGGCCTACTCCACCTGAACCCCGGCGCGGCCGGCATGCACGGCTTCCACAAAGTGCGGACCATGCTGCGCTTCGAAGTGGCCAACGGCAAAGTGCAGCAGCTACAGGCCATTGAGCTGGGACTAAGAGGTGAGATGGTGAAATTGTGAGATGGTGAGTTTTTTGTTCTGCTGGCGCAGTCCTTCCTGTCATGGTGAGGGACGAAGCCATCCGTCCGCTGCCAGTGACCAATGCCCTTTCACCAAAAAGCCTTTTCTCGTTGGCACGGGAAAAGGGCTTTTTACATTAGAAGGCTTTCTACATTTCTAGAGGGCGGATTGCTACGGCCTTCGGCCTCGCAAGGACCTCCGTTTTGCAGAAAGCTTAAAAAACAAAAAAGCGCCGCTTTCCGGAGAAAGGGCGCTTTCTTGAAATCTATAGAAGCCAACCGACGCGGGTGGCAAGCCGATTTAGAGGGCGATTTCCGGCTTGGGATGCTCGCCTTCCTGACCGTCTTCGTTGACGGGTTTGGTTACGGCCTCAGCATCATCGAAAGCGGCGGCATTGTCCTGAGCCGTAGTGGCTTTGGCAGCGGGAGCAGCTTTGGGGGCGGAGGCTACGGGAGCAGCACCGCCGTTGAAGCGGGATTTCAGTTCATCAAGGTCCACGTTCTTCAGAACGGGGGTCAACAGCAGTTGCTTGATGATGCGCTGCTTGTTGTTGGCACGCGCAATGTTCTTGCGGTGCTTACGCTTCAGTCGGGTGACGCTCATATCCGGGTCGGTTAAAGTCTTTTTGTAAAGGAGGGGCAAAAGTAAGTCTTATTTTTGAATCGGGAAACAGTTGTTCCTTCTTCCTTGTCTTCATCCTTTCGTTTTGCTCCCAGCTATGCCTGAACCCATTATCGATTTACGCTCCGACACCGTCACCCGGCCTACGGCCGAGATGCTGCACGCCATGCTCCACGCCCCCGTCGGCGACGACGTGTACGAGGAAGACCCCACGGTGCGGGAGCTGGAGGAAACCTCGGCCGCCCGCTTCGGCCTGGAGGCCGGCCTGTTCTGCCCCTCCGGCACCATGACCAACCAGATTGCCATCAAGGCCCACACCGAGCCGCTGTCGGAAGTTATCTGCGAGCAGACGGCCCACGTGTATTTGTGGGAAGTGGGCGGCATTGCCTTTCACTCGGGCGCTTCGGTGGCCTTGCTGCCCGGCGACCGGGGCCGCGTGACGGCCGCCCAGGTGGAAGCTGCCATCCGGCCCGCCAACAACGTGCACTACCCGACTTCGAACCTGATTTGCCTGGAAAACACCAGCAACCGGGGCGGGGGCAGCTGCTACTCGATGGAAGCCATTGCCAGCATTGCCGAAGTAGCCCAGCGCCGCGGCCTGGCCCTGCACCTCGACGGAGCCCGGATTTTCAACGCCCTGGTAGCCACCGGGCAGGACGCGGCCGAGTACGGCAAGTACTTCGACTCGATTTCGGTGTGCCTGTCGAAAGGTCTGGGTGCGCCGGTGGGCTCGGTTCTGCTGGGCTCCAAGGCGTTTATTCACAAGTGCCGCCGGATCCGCAAGGTAATGGGCGGGGGCATGCGGCAGGCCGGGATTCTGGCCGCGGCCGGCCTCTACGCCCTAGAGCACAACGTGGCGCGCCTGGCCGACGACCACCGCCGGGCCCAGGAATTAGGCGCTACGCTGGCCGCCCAGCCCTACGTGGCCGAGGTGCTGCCGATTGAAACCAACCTGGCCATTTTCCGCCTCCGGGACGAAATGCCCGCCGAAACCTTCCTGGCCCAGTTGGAGCAGCAGGGCATCCGGGCTTCGTCGTTTGGCCCGCAGATGATTCGCTTCGTCACCCACCTCGACGTGGATGACTCGATGGTGGAGCGGGTGAATCAGGCTTTGCACAGCCTGAGCGTACCGGCTTAAACCTCTATTTCCGACTCAGTAGGGCCGACGGGAGCTTCGCTGTCGTCGGCCTTGTCGGCTAGGTGGAGCACGAATAGGCCGGCCAGAGCCGCCAGCAAGGAGCCCAGAATAACGGCCAGCTTGGCCACGTCGACCCGGCCGGGGTCGTGAAAGGACAGGTTGGCAATGAAGATGGCCATGGTAAAGCCGATGCCGGCGGTAAGGCCCAGCCCCAGCATCTTAAACCAGGTAACGCGCTCCGGCAGGGCCGAAATACCGGCTTTGACCGTGAGCCAGGTGGCCCCGAAAATTCCCAGCGGCTTGCCCAGCAGCAGGCCCAGGGCCACGCCCAGCCCCAACGGACTCAGCAGCTCACTCACCGCCCCGGCCGATACGACGATGGCCGTGTTAGCCAACGCAAACACGGGCAGAATCAGGTAGCTGATGGGCTTGTGCAGGGCCGCTTCCAGCTTTTCGATGGCGTCGGTGGGAATCGTCAGGGCCAGCAGCACGCCGGCAATGGTGGCGTGAATACCTGATTTGAGCACGAAAAACCATAAGGCCAAGCCCAGCAGAAAGTAGAGCGGCAGCCAGGTTACCCGGAGGCGGTTGAGCAGCACCAGGACGGCCATGATACCCCCGGCGGCCAGCAAATAGGTCAAATCCAGACCCTGGGTGTAGAAAAGGGCAATGATGAGCACGGCTATCAAATCGTCGATGATGGCCAGGGCGGTGAGGAACACGCGCAAACCGGGCGGCACTTTCTCGCCCAGCAACGACAGAATGCCGAGGGAAAAGGCAATATCGGTGGCCGTGGGCACGGCCCAGCCGTGGCCGGTGGCAGTACCGGCGTTGAAGGCCAGGTAAATACCGGCCGGCACCGCCACGCCGCCCACGGCGGCCAGAATCGGCAGCAGGGCCTGGCGCACGTCGGTCAGTTCCCCATACAGCACCTCCCGCTTGATTTCCAGGCCCACGGAAAAGAAAAACACGACCATCAGCCCGTCGTCGACCCAGTGGGCCAGGGTTTTCTGCAGCGGGGCCCAGCCCAGCGGAGTTTCCCAGAAATGCAGGTAGTTGGGCCCTAGGACGGAATTGCTGACCAGCAGGGACACAACGGTGGCCAGCAGCAGCAGCAGCCCGGACAACTTACCACTTTCGGACAGTTCCCGAATCGGGACGAGGATTTTACGGAGGGGCATCGGGCAACGGCAAAGTAAACCCTCTGCGCCGAAAGGCCGGGGGTGGAAGCAGAAAAGCGGGCCGGCTGGCGTTCCGCGCGCAGGGTAGCCGCGAAATGGTCCGGTCCGTAAACCTACTACTAAGAACTTACTCCCATCTTTACGCCATTCGGGCCCGCGCGCCGCGTTTTTCTTTTTTCTGCCCGGTAGTAGCTCTGCTTCCTTCTATGAACCTGTTTGTTATCGGTGACGTCCACGGCTGCTACCACACCTTTCTGGAGCTGCTCCAGCATTGGCAGCCCGAGCAGGAGCTACTGCTGCAGGTAGGCGACCTGATGGACCGCGGCAACTTTGCGCCCGAAACCATCAGCCTGGCCATCAGCCTGGGCGAAAAGCATCCGCAGCAAACCGTGTTTCTGAAGGGCAACCACGAGGTGGGCATGACGCGCCACTACGGTCCGCAGGGCCCCTACCCCAGCTGGCTGCAGTGGGGCGGGCGGTACACCCTGCACCAATACAGCCGGCACAAAGAGCTCTTGGCAGCTCACCTGAGCTGGCTGCAGCAACGGCCGCTGTTCTGGGAAAACGACGCCGTACTGGTGAGCCACGCCGGGCTGGCCGACACGCCCAACCCGCTCGACGAGGACAACCCCGACGGAATTCTGTGGCGGCGCGGGCCCCTGCGCAACATCGGCAAGCTCCAGGTTATCGGCCACACGCCCACCGATGGCAGCCCCGACTTCGACCCAATTCACCACGTGCTGAACATCGACACCGGCGCCGTGTATGGCCAGGCCCTGACCGGGGTCAAAATCAAGGCCAACGGCGACGTGCTGCGGGTAATTTCCGTGCCTACTAACCCCCTCGACAGTGACCGAGCCTGAGTTGACTTCCGCCCCCCTTTCTGCTTCCGAAGCCGCCCGGCGCCACCTCAGCCAGGCCGACCCAGTCCTGGCGGCCATTATTGCCCGGGGCCGTGCCATCGAGCCCCGCCCCCACGAGGATTTGTACCTGGCGTTGCTGCGCGCCATCGTCAGCCAGCAGATTTCGACCAAGGCCGCGGCGGCCATCTGGAAAAAGGTTCAGACGCTGTTTCTGCCCGAGGGCTACCCCGAGCCGGCCGTCCTGATTTTGCTCACTGACGACGAGCTGCGCGCGGCCGGGATTTCGCGCCAGAAAGCCGGCTACCTGCGCGCCATTGCCGAGTTTGCCCAGCGCGGCCAGCTCGACCACGCCCACCTCAGCCAGCTCGAAGCCGAGGCCTTTACCCAGCACCTGACCCAGATCAAAGGCGTAGGCCGCTGGACCGCCCAGATGCTGCAAATGTTTGCCCTGGACCAGCCCGACGTGTTTCCCGAAGGGGATTTGGGCATTCAGAACGCCATGCGCAAGCACTACGGCCTACTGGAAACCGGCCGGGCCCTGCTGCGCCGCATGAGTGAAATTGCCGAGCCCTGGCGCCCCTACCGCACTTTGGCCAGCAAGTACCTCTGGCAGTCGTTGGACAATACGCCCGCCGACGAGCAGTAGCCTAGCGCTGGTCGGAGCCCGAATCGGGGTTGTTGCCGGCGGCCCGCTTCTGGTCGAGGTAGGTGACGACCATCGTGACGAAAATGGCCACGAACGGCACGCAGAGCCCAAACAGCATCCAGCGCCACAACGAGCGGTTGTTCATGTGGGCAATGTAGCCCGTAATCAGGGCCGAGGGCAAACACACGAAGACCAGCAAAAAAACGTAATCAATCAAAATTGGGGGCTTAAGAAATGAAGTGAGCCGCTAGCGGTAGTGCGCCGGAATCTGGCTCAGCTGGGATTCCAGCTGCCAGTCGGCGGGTTTCAGGTTGGGGTAAAACCAGGCAGTGCCGCCGCTGAGCCACTGCTGGCGGAAGCTGCGGCTGCTGGCCACCGAGTAATCATCGACGCCGAACTGGGCCCCGCAGCACTCACAGGTACCGTAGTCGGGTGTGTCGCCCTGCGGGCCCCAGGGCGAGTAGTCGTAGTCGAGGCCGCAGACGCGGCAGTTCCACGTGCTCATTCCCTACCGGACTTTACCACGCTTGACCAGGTAGGCATACAGCACCTTATCGAACGTCTCCCGGATGTCGACTGGCACGAAATCAATGCGGTACTGCCCGCAGCGCAGGGCCAGTTCCTGCTCGTACTGCTGCATGGCGGCCCGGTACTGCTCGCGCACCTGGGCCGGCTGCAGCTTCACCTGCTCCCCGGTTTCCACGTCCTCAAACAAGTACGGCCGCTCGGCAAAGGCAAAATCGGCCTCGGTGGCCCGGTCCATGATGTGGAACAGCAACACCTCGTGCTGGGCGTGGCGCAGGTGCTGCAGGGCGGCCAGGCTGGCAGTTTGTTCCTCGGGGCTGCGGCCCAGCATGTCGGAAAACAGCACTACCAACGAGCGTTTGGGAATCTGTTGGGCAATCTGGTGAATCACGCCCGACACGTCGGTGGCCCGGCGCGGGGCAGCGGGCCGCTCCAGCAGCTGCTGCAGGGTCAGCAGCAGGGTGTGGCGGTGCGAGGAAGTAGAGCGCACGGGCGTTTGCAGCTCAATCTGGTCGGCAAACGTGACCAGGCCCACCGCGTCGCGCTGCTTTTGCAGGAGCGTGGCCAGGGCCGCGGTGCAGAGCACGGCAAAGCGCAGCTTGTCGTGGCTGGGCGCGGGGTAGTACATGCTCGGGCTCACGTCGAGCAGAATGTGGCAGCGCAGGTTGGTTTCCTCCTCGTAGCGTTTCACGAAGAGCTTGTCGGTGCGGGCCAGCACCTTCCAGTCGATGTGGCGGGTACTTTCGCCGGGGTTATAGAGGCGGTGTTCCGAAAACTCGACCGAGAAGCCGTGGTAGGGCGACTGGTGCAAGCCCGTAATAAAGCCTTCCACGAGCTGGCGGGCCAGGAATTCCAGGTTCTCAAACGAGCGGACGGCGGCCAGATCAAGTGGTTGGGACATGGGTGAAATGGTGAATGAGTGAATGAGTAAAGTACCGCTAGAGAGTGCAATACATAGTTTTTACCAGATATAATCCAGCTTTTGGTAATTCCCTAATTTTTTCCCGGCTCTGTCCAAAAATCCTGCTTCTAAGCGCTGCAAGGCGTAAAACAAAGATACCCGGCATTTTGTGCAAAAAATTTGACCTCAATATTTTTATATACGACTGCAACACTTTACTTTGGGTTGCAATTCAATCATCTTGGAATAAATCAACCTATTTGAAGGCACCGTGGAAGACCGTCACGATCAGGAAGAAATCTACTCCCAACGCATTAAAGCTGGCAAACGCACGTACTTTTTCGATGTAAAAGCGACGCGCGGTCAGGACTACTACCTCACCATCACCGAGAGCAAGCGCAAGCTGCGGGATGATGACACGTTTTCCTACGAGAAACACAAAATCTTCCTCTACAAGGAAGACTTCGCTAAGTTCGTCGATGCCCTGCAGGACGCCGTGGATTACGTGCGTGAGGAGCTGCTCACCGAAGAGGAAGTAGCCGAACTCGACCGCCCCCGCCCCGCCTACGACAACTACGAAGGCGACAATCCCGGCTTCAACCCCAACCGCTCCGACGACAACTACTAGCCCCGAAGCTTAGCGAAACACTGCTTTACTCTTCATTTGTATTCAGCTCCTTCGCGCGGCGCGCTTTGGCTCTCGGGTCGAAGCGCGCCGTTTTTTGTTTGGGCCAGCCGTTTTTCCGTCTGTCATCCTGAACGCAACGAAGTGTAGGGAAGCGTAGGGAAGGACCTTCCTCGCCTACCCCACTATAGCTCATGCCAACGCACAAAAGCCCCTGACTACCGGCGTGGTTAAGGGCTTTCTACATTGAAGGAAGATTGTCACTGAGGTGAGGAAGGTTCTTCGGCTGCGCCTCAGGATGACAGACGAAGAGGTTAGCACTGCGGTAGAGATGCTTCGGCTGCGCTCAGCATGACGTCCGGGTTTCTCCCTTCTCTAGGCCACCTTCGCGCTAGCCAAGGATTCCCCGAAAAACAGCCGTACCTTTGCCCCTCGAATTGCGCCCAGCGGGCGTAACTCACCATTTCACCAACTCACCATTTCACTTATATGGGTCTCCGCTGCGGAATCGTCGGTTTGCCGAACGTGGGTAAGTCCACGCTGTTCAACGCCCTTTCGAACGCCAAGGCCGAATCGGCCAACTATCCTTTCTGCACCATCGAGCCCAACGTGGGCGTGATTACCGTGCCCGATGAGCGCCTCCAGATCTTGGAAGCTCTGGTGAACCCCAAGCGCGTGCTGCCCACCATTATCGAGTTTGTGGACATTGCCGGTCTGGTGAAAGGAGCTTCCAAAGGGGAAGGTCTGGGGAATAAATTCCTGGCCAACATCCGCGAAGTCGACGCCATCATTCACGTGGTGCGCTGCTTCGACGACCCCAACATCGTGCACGTGGCCGGCGGTGTCGACCCCGTCTTCGACAAGGACGTTATCGACACCGAGCTGCAGCTCAAGGACCTGGAAAGCATCGACAAGAAGCTCCAGAAGTCGGAGCGCTCGGCCAAGGCCGGCGACGCGGCGGCCAAGAAGGAAGTAGCTATTCTGCAGCGCTTCAAGGCGGCTTTGGAAGCCGGGCAAAACGCCCGCGCCGTAGCCGCCGACGAGGTAGAGCTCGAAGCCGTGGCCGATTTGCAGCTGCTCACCATCAAGCCCGTGATTTACGTGGCCAACGTGGACGAGGCCAGCATCAAGACCGATGGCAACAAGCACGTGGCCGCCCTGCGCGAGCATGTGAAGGCCGAAGGGGCTCAGGTAGTGCTGGTATCAGCCGCCATTGAGGAGCAGATTGCCGACATGGAAGACCCCGAGGAAAAGGAAATGTTCCTGGCCGAGTACGGTCTGACCGAGTCGGGCCTGAACAAGCTGATTCGCGCTTCCTACGAGCTGCTCAACCTGATTACCTACTTCACCGCCGGCGTGCAGGAAGTACGGGCCTGGACCATCCACCGCGGTGACAAGGCTCCCCAAGCGGCCGGCGTTATCCACTCCGACTTCGAGAAGGGCTTTATCCGGGCTGAGGTTATCAAGCTGGCCGATTACCAGGAATACAAGACCGAGGTAAAAATCAAGGAAGCCGGCAAAATGGCCGTGGAAGGCAAGGACTACGTGGTGCAGGACGGCGACATCATGCACTTCCGCTTCAACGTGTAATTGCGGAACGTCTTTTTTCGGCTGTCATGTCGACCAGCGGGAGACATCTCGCGTGCAGTAGTAATAACTACAATTACCATTACACGCGAGATGTCTCGCTAAGGCTCGACATGACGTTCTGAAATGTTAAGATTCGCGCTTCTCCCCCACCCTTATTATGGACGTAAAAGACAGCAACGGTAACCTGCTCGCCGAGGGCGACTCAGTAACGCTGATCAAAGACCTGAAGGTGAAAGGCTCCTCGCTGACGCTCAAGCGCGGCACAATGGTGAAGAACATTCGCCTGACCAACAGCCCCGCCGAAATCGAGGGCCGCGCGGGCGGCTCCACGATGGTGCTCAAAACCGAGTTTCTGAAGAAGGCTTAGCTTCGGGCTATTTCCTGCGGCACAATGCATAAAGCAAAATGCCCCGGCCAGAAATTGGTCGGGGCATTTTGCTTTCAGAGCTAGGCTGTTGGCTTACTTCAGGGCAAAAGCAGCGTGGCTGTTGTCTTCCGGCCGCCGGTCGATGAGCAGGTTGTCCGGGTCGATGACGGCCTTGGCGGGCACCGACGAGACAATCAGTTTCACCACTTTGCGGTGGTTATCGACTAGCAGGCGTTGGCGGGCCAGCACTTTTTCATCAGCCCCGTAGAGGGCCAGGTCGAGGTAGTCGTGCAGGGGGGCCTCGGTTTCCTTGCCCAGCTCATCGGCGTAGCGCTTATGAACTTCGAGCTGGATGATGGCCTGGTAGCGGCCGTCGGGCAGGCGCTGGTAGGCTACTTCCCGCACCTGGTTGTCGTAGAGCGTGATGCGCTTGAGCTGGTCGGCCACGAAGTACTGGAGCGAGTCGGGGGTGGCGCGCAGGATGTAGCGGTACAGGTCTTCCGAGGTGGGGTACGGGGCGGGGCGGCCTTGATAGTCACGGATAAACTGGCCGAGGGCACCGTGGAGGCGTTTTTCACCCAGGTAGCTACGCAACGAGTACAAGGCCAGGGAGCCTTTGGCGTAGTGAATGTGGGGCTGGTCTTCGTTGTAGAGCAAGGGCAGCTCCCGCACTTTTTCACTGGCCCGGCCGCGCAGGTAGTAGTCGAGGGCGTAGCGGCGCATGGTGAGCACCCGCGCCGGGCCATACCGGCGCTCCAGCATCAAGGTCGAAAGGTATTCGGAAACCGATTCCGAGAGGAAAGTAGCGCCCTGCACGGCTGCGCCGGTTACCCGGTGCCCCCACCACTGGTGGGCCATTTCGTGGGCCACGACGCGGTAGGTGCGGTCCACGTCGTGGTCGTCGGGGCTGGTCTGGGCAATGAAGCCGAGGCCTTCGGAGTAGGGCATGGTGCCGGGAAACGCCTGGGCAAACTTCTGGTAGCGCGGAAACTCGATGATGCGGGCCTGCTGCTGCGGATACGCCCCAAACTGCTGGCCGTAGTACGCCAGGGAAGTGCGCATGGAGCGCATCATCCGGTCCAGGTTGTAGGGATGGCCGGGGTGGTAGTAGATTTCCAGGTCGACGCCGTTCTGCCGTTCCCGCCGCACTTTGTAGCGGGCCGAGGTGATGGAGTAGAAGTTGAGCACCGGCGCGGCCAAACGGTAGTGGAAGTAGCGGCGCCCGTTCTGCTGCCATTCCTTCAGCAGCGCGCCGGGGGCCACGGCAATCTGGTCGGGGCTGGTGCTGAGCGTGGCTTCGAAGCGCAGCCGGTCGGCATCGGTGGAAATGTAGGTATTGGCGTAGGCCGCCGAGTCGGTTTGCGGGGCCATACGGGGCCGCTCGGGCAGGTTGAACTTGGCCCGGTCGGTGGCACTTTCCAGCTCCATATTCCGGGTGTAGCCGATGGTGGGCGCCAGCTCGAAGTTGTTGAGGAAGGTACCGTTACCGTTAATCAGGGGCCGGGAAACCTTATTTTCGAAGCCCCGGGCCCGATACTGGGCCGAGTAGCCGAGCACCAGCGAGTCGCCGGGAGCCAGGGCGGGCTGCAGCGCGAAGCTGCGGAAGTGCAGGCGCTCATCGTTGAGCACGGGCCGGGCGCCGGGAATGGTGAACCGGAAGTCTTCCAGGTAGCTGCCGTAGGACAAACGCAGGGTATCGAGCGGCCGGCCGGTTCTGTTGGTGAGCGTGAGCTGGCCCCGCACCTGCACGGCGCGGGCTTCGGGTGTGAGGTCGATTTGCAGGTTTACGGCCGTTATGCGGGGCTGGGGGGCGTGCTCGTAGCGTTTGTAGCGCTTTTCGTACTCGGCCGGCAGGCTCTGGTCCTCGTGCTCGGTGGTGTAGTCGTTGCGCACGTCGATGTTGTAGTAAATCCAGGCGCCCAGGCCCAGCCAGGCCAGCAGGCCGGCGGCGGCCACGGCCCGCAACGCAGGGGTAAACGACTGCCGCAGCTGCACGGCACTGAACGCCCCGCCCACGGCCCGGCCCCGTACCCAGAGGCCGGCGGTGAGGGCCAGCAGCAGCACGCAGAAGGCCGTCCAGTAGAGCTTGAACCACACGATGCTTTCGGCGAAGGGCCCGAAGCCGTTCATGTCGGAGTAGGTGAAGGCGGGCGTATCGGCGAAGCGGAAGAGGTTGTTGTTCCAATCCAGGGCGGCGCCGCTGATGGCCTGCAGCAGAATGATGGCCACCGTGAGGCCGTAGGCCAGGAACTTGTTGCGCAGCAGCACGTGCAAAAACACCGTGCCCACGGCCACCATCACGTAGCGGGTAAACTCGATGCCGAACACGGCCTGCCCGTAGAGGCTCCACTCGAAATTGGTGTAGCCCTGCAGAGCCTGAGCCGCCACGCACACCAGCACGCCCATGCTCGTCAGAAAGGCCGCAATGAAGACCAGGGTCAGCATTTTGGCCGTGTAGGGCACCCACGACGGGCGGGGCGAGGCGTCGAGAATACCGTCGAGGCGGGCGTCCTGCTCCTTCCAGACCAGGGCCCCACCGTAGTACACCAGCACGGCAATGACGAACAGGCCGTAGGTACCGTTAATCAGGTCGAGCATGGTGTAGGTGACCGGGTAAAAGTGGCCGCCTTCCCGCTCCGAGGCCGTGGCCGCAATGCTGAGCAGGTTGAGCATGCCCAGGCCCAGCAGAATCCAGAACGGCACGCTTTTCAGAATGCCCAGCAAGTCGAGGCGGGCCTGCTGCAGGAGCTGCACCAGGGCGGCATTTCGGTCGTGGCGGGGCTGCACCCGGGGCCGGGGCGTAGGGGTTGAGGCCCGCACCGGGGCTACGGGCTCAACTAAGCGCTGCTTTTTGACTTTGCCGGTGGCAGTGGTAAAGGAAAATACGCCGTGGGTGAGGCCCATCAGGGCGCCGGCAATACCCAGCCACACGAGGCGGTTGGTGAGCAGTGGCCCGACGAATTCCGGCAAGGCGGTGTTTTTCTCGGCCACCGTCCAGTACTTAGTCAGGGAGTGCAGGGTGCGCAGGCCGAAGGGGTCGAGCAGCAGCACGCTGGTGGGCGTATCGAGGTTGGGCGTCAGCAAACCCACCAGCAGAAAGCCCACCATCAGCCCCAGAGCGGCAATAAAGGCGTAGACTGTGTTGCGCGTCAGCACCGTGAGGCAGTAGATAATGGCCCCGGCCAGCACCACGTTGGGCACGATGAACAGCCCAACGGCCTGCACGTAAGGCAGCAGCTGAAACGCGCCCACCCGGGCCGGCTCGTTGAGCGGCGTGCCCAGCAGAATTGCCAACACCAGGCCCAGCAAAGCCAGGACGGCTACCAGCACCCCGCCGGTGAAGCGGCCCCAGAGGTAGCCGGCTTTTTCGAGCGGGGCGGCGTACAGCACTTGCGCGTAGCCGGAGCCCGAGTCGCGGGTGGCGGTGCTGGCCATGATGGCCGTGATGAAGAGCAGGCAGAGCATGGTCATGGCCCCGGCCCGGCTCAGGATGGCAAAGGGCGCGTTGACGTGCAGGTTGCGCAAGTCCTGGCCCATTTGCAGGTTGGGCCAGAGCATGGCCAGAAACGTGAGGCCGAAGGTGACGGCCAGAAAGACGTAGGTCAGCGGCTGCTTGCGCCAGGTGGCCAGCTCGAAGCGAAGAAAGGCGGTAAACATGGCGGTGGGCTTAGGCGGGAACGGACACTGACTGCGCGGCGGCTTTCCCCTGAATGGTGGAGAAAAACACGTCTTCCAAACTGGGCTCGACGGCCTGAAAACCGGCCGGCTCCAGCTCCTCGCCCACCACGTGCAGCAGGGGTTGCCCGGCCAGCAGCTTGGTCGAAATCACGCTGTACTGCTGCTGATACTCGGCCAGCTCGGCCTTGTCGATGGTCCGCTCCCAGATCCGGCCCTTGAGCTCGTGCATAGCCGCCTGGGGCTGCCCGGCAAACAGCACCCGACCCTGGTTGATGATGGCCATGTTGCGGCACAGCTCCCGCACATCGTCCACAATATGAGTGCTCAGGATGACGATGATGTTCTCCCCGATTTCGCTCAGCAGGTTGTAAAACCGGTTCCGCTCCCCGGGGTCGAGGCCGGCCGTGGGCTCATCGACGATGATGAGCAAAGGTTGACCAATCAGGGCCTGGGCAATGCCGAAGCGCTGCTTCATACCGCCCGAAAACGTGCTGATGCTGCGCTTGCGCACTTCGTAGAGGTTGGTTTGCTCCAGCAGGGCCTTCACCGTCTCGCGCCGCTCCCCGCGGTTCACAATGCCCTTTACCACGGCCATGTGGTCGAGCAAATCTTCGGCCGACACCCGGGGGTAGACGCCAAACTCCTGGGGCAGGTAGCCCAGCACCCGGCGCAGGGCCATCTGGTCGTGCAGGGCGTCGATGGCGTCGAGGTGGATGCTGCCGCTGTCGGGAGCCTGCAGCGTGGCAATAGTACGCATCAGGGAGCTTTTGCCGGCGCCGTTGGGGCCAAGCAAGCCGAACATGCCCTGCGGAATGGTCAGACTCACGTTGTCGAGGGCCTTGACCCCGTTAGGGTAGGTTTTCGACAGGTTTTTGATGATTAGGTCCATGCTGAAAGGAGTTTAGGAGCGGTGTCGTGGCGCCTGCCACGCGGTTTTCTGCCGTAAACATGCCTTTCTTGTGCGCGCCCGGCAACGTAGAATGAGTAAGTGGTAGCCGCGGGCTAGAATCCGGCCGGCTTGGGTGAGCTTCCACTAGCCCGGCCTCGGCGGCAAAGTACGGGCCTTGCGCCATCCGGCCGGCGCGGCCCGCACCGGCCACTCGTCACTCAAAGAATGTGGTAGAAAATGAAGTAGCTCATCGTCACGTTGAACAGCGCGTGCGCCGTCATAGCGCCCAGAATCGAGCCGCTCCAAGCGCGGGCCAGGGAAAACAGCAGGCAGCTGATGAAGAGCCCCGCCACCCAGAGCAAACTGGGCCCAAGCAGAAAGTGCCAGCCCGAGCCTGAGTACACGAGGCCGAAATGCGCGAGGTGGACCACCGCAAACGCGGCGCTGTCGAGCAGCGTAGCCCGGGCGTTGCCCAAGCTCGCCCGGAAGCATTCGTGCACCAGCCCCCGGTAGAACAGCTCTTCCCCGATGGGGCTGAACACCATGCTGGTGCCGGCATAAATCAGAAAAAACAGCCGGCGGGTGTCGGCAGTCAGCACGGTCGGCACCTTGTAGGTGCGGGAGATGTAAACCAATGGGTTGCTTTCCGTCAGGCCAAAGCAGAGCGAAGCCAGATAAAATAGCCCCGCACAGCTCACCACGCCCACTACGCCGCCCAGCAGCACGCTCCACCACCGGGCCGGCCACACCAAGCCGATTTGCCGGCGGCCGGCCCGGGTCAACAACAAAAAAGGTAGCAGAATCATGGCCACAAAAACCAGTGCGACTACCTGGTAGCTTCTGGTAACGTTGGCCTGGAGCACCAGCGCAAAGCGTATCACGCTGAAAACGGCCAACAGCCAACCGCCGGTTTTAGCATCAAGGCGTAACCGGTGGCCGACAAATTTCTTGAAATGCGGTATAGTCGGGACGGGTACGGGTGGCATCATACGGCGAGAGGGGAGTTGAATGGGGTAAACCCGGCCGGTTTCGGCGGGGCAGTGGTATCGAGCCGTCCGCTCAGGCCTGGAACCGCTTCATCAGCTCGTCCTTCTTGCGGCGCGAGACTTCGATGATGGATTCGTCGGTGAGTTGCACGTAGCCGCCGCTGCCCTTGATGTAGCGCTTCACGTGGGCGGCATTGATCAGGTGCGACTGGTGGATGCGGATAAAGCCGTAATCGGCAAAAAGCTCCTCGTATTCCTTGAGCGTGCGGCTGACCAGAATCCGCTCCTTGCCTTCGAGCACGAAGAGCGTGTAGTTGTCGTCGGCCTGGCAGCGTACTACCCGGGTTATTTCCACCACCTCGAAGCCTTGCATAGTGGGCAATACCACCTTGCCGGCCAGGCCGGTCCGCTCCCGCAGGTTGTCGTAGAGAGTGTGGAGCTGGGAGGCGACGGGGGCTTTTTGGCGCTGGGTTTTGGCTACGGCTTCGCGCAGGTCGGCCACGCCCACGGGTTTGAGCAGGTAGTCGAGGGCGCAGAATTTGATGGCGCGCAGGGCGTACCGGTCGTGGGCAGTGGTGAAGATAATGTCGAACGAAGCGCTGCCCAGCGTGTCGAGCAAATCGAAGCCCGAGCCCAGGGGCATTTCCACGTCCAGAAACAGCAAGTCGGGCGTTTGCTCACGCAACAACCGCAAGCCATCCTCCGCCGAGGCTGCCTCCCCAATTATCGTGACGTCGGGGCAATAATGCTCCAGCAAGGCGCGCAGGGCACTCCGGGTATTGGTTTCGTCGTCGATGAGAATAGTGCGAATCACGGGCAGAGGTAGGCAGTAAATAGCGGAGTTGGCAGCAAGGTAAGCTAGACTATATAGGAAAAGCCAATAGCAGCCGAAAACTGCCGGTCAGGTCGACCATTCTGCGCTTCAAGCCGACAGGAGGCAGCTTGCCTGCTGAGTGTGCCACACTATCTGTCATCCTTCATCTAGTGTACGCTTGCGAAGGACCTTCTCACGCTGGCACGAGTTGTAACAACGTCAGTCGTTCGTATCCTATAAGGTCCTTCGCAAGCTCAGGATGACAGTTACTACTGCACGCGAAATGTCTCGCTACGGCTCGAGATGACCACCGGCAGTTTTGCAGCAACGAAGCGGGAGAGATGCTTCGGCAGGCGGACGACAGATTAAGCATGACGTTCTGCTTCAAGAATGCTGCCGCGGGATGCGCACCACCACGCGGGTACCCTGGGCAGTGCTGCCGGGCTGGGCCAGGTCAACGATTTCGATGGAAATGGGCAGGCGGGACTGGCGGCTGAGCAAGGCCACACGCTCCTGCACGATGGCCATGCCCCGGGATGGAAAGCCGGCGTGGGTACCACTCTGGCCGGCGGCCCGCTGCCGCCCGACGCCGTTATCCTCCACCACGGCCACCAGGTACTCCCCTTCCCCGCTGATCCGCACTGCCACGTGGCCCTGCCCGGTATGGTGGGCCAAGCCGTGCCACACCGCGTTTTCCACGAAGGGGTGCAGCAGCATGGCCGGAATTTCCTCGTCCAGCAGATGCTCGTCGGCCTGCACGGCGTAGGTAAACTGCTGCTCGAAGCGCAGGGCCTCCAGTTCCAGGTAGGTGCGCAGCAGGTTCAACTCGGTGCGCACGGGTAGCTGGGGCTGGCGCGACTGTTCCAGAATCAGGCGCATCAGGCCGCCGAAGCGGGCCAGGTAGTGCTGGGCCGCTTCCGACTCGTGGCGCAGGATGTACTTCTGAATGGACTGCAGGGAATTGAAGACGAAGTGCGGGTTCATCTGGGCCAGCAGGGCCTGCTGCTCGGTTTGGGCCAGGCGCAGCTGCACGTGCTGCCCCCGATGCCTGCGGCGGCGCGTCCAGAGCACGCCACCCAGCAGCAGGGCCCCGGCCGCGGCCCAGCCCAGCCACTGCCAGCTGAAAGGCGGCTCCTTGGGCAGGCGCCGGATGCCCTGCCGGGTCACGAACACCCAGCTGCGCGCGTCCTCGCCGATAAACTGCACGTCGAGGCCGCGCAATTCGGCTACGGGTGTCAGGCGGCGGTTTTCGGAGCGCACCGCGCCGGCTCGGGTGCCAATCCAGAGCGGGCCATCAGCGGCTTGATACAGAGCGGTTATTTGCTTGCTAGGCAGGCCTTCCTGATAGGTGACTTCCCGAAACCCGGCCCCTTCGTACACCAGCAGCCCTTCCCGCGTACCAACCCAGACCTGCCCGGCCGCGTCCTGGGCCAGAGCAGTGATGGTGTCGTTGCTTAGGCCGTTGCGGGTAGTAAACCGGGTAGTGCCTGTCGGCTCAGTTAGCCGCAAACCGGGCGCGGCGGCTTCCCATACGCGGCCCTGTTGGTCAATTAGGAGGACGTGCTGCTGCGCCAGGGCGGCCGGGGCGAAGAACAGTACAAAGCTTAGAGAAGCGTAAAACAGCAGGTGTCGGAGCCGGCGCGGAAGCATCTTCTGTATCAGTGTACCCAAAGTAGACGGCGAAAGGCGGAGGGAAGTACGAATATTGACCTCGGCCGCAAGGTGCCACTTTTATTTCAGCCTGTGGCAATGCCCACTCTGTCCCTGCCCGACTAGTTTATTCCGAGCAACGCCTGTAAAAACGAAAACCCGCTGAGCAGGAACTCAGCGGGTTTTCTTACGAAAGGGGGAAGGAGCTACTATTTGCCCACCACCTTAAACAGCGTGCCCGCAGGCAGTTTGGTCGTCAATTGCATGCCGTTGAGAATGGCCATTTCCTCGCGCCGGGCCGAGGGCACCCCGTTGGCGGCCAGGGCGGCGCTGAGCGTGGTGGCCGTTTTCACGGTCCGGATGTGGACTTTCTCGGCCTGGCGGTTCAGCTTGTTGGCGTCGGTGAGGCGGCTGAAGCCCTGGGCCACGCTGCTGAACGTGCCGGAATACGTGCCAAAAGCCGAGGGCGAGGTCAGGCCGATGAGGGCGAAGATGCTCTGCCCGTCCTGGATGAGGTAGGTAAGCGTGCGGGCCGTGACGCCCTGCTGCCCGCTCTGGTCCTGCCCCACCTGGTCGGCCTGGATGGCGACGGCCGGGAAGCCGTTGATGGTGGTCCGGCTGGCCTGGGCCGACTGCAGCTTCAGCTGGGTTACCAGGGCTTCGGCGGCGGCATCGAGGGAGTTGCCGGGGGCGGGCAGCAGAGCAATAATGGCTTTGCCGTTGGGCTCGGCCATCTGGAATTGCTCGGGCGAGTTCTGGGTTTTCCAGCCCGAGGGCACCGGGAAGCGGAATTTCAGGTCGGGGTGGTAGAACACGCCACCTTCCACGAAGCCCTGGCGCGGGTCTTCGCCGAAGGGCAGGCCCTCGATGGAGCGCAGGTAGGAGTCACGGTTGACGGCCAGCTTGGCCGAGCCCGTCTGCTGCTTGGCCTGGGCGGCGAGGCCCTTCACGCGGGTGTAGCGGTCGGCCGAGTTGGGGTGGGTCGAGAGGAAAGTAGGAATGCCGCCGGCCCCGCTTTGCTCCTCGGTGCGCTGCAGGGTTTGGAAGAAGTCGGCCATGTTGGCCGCGTCGTAGCCGATTTTGGTCGAGTACTTCACGCCCAGCCCGTCGGCTTCATTCTCGGCGTCGCGGCCGTACTTGAGCAGGCCCAGGCCCACCACCTGCGACAAGGGCTGGGCCAAACGCCCGACCACGCCCGGCGACACGACCGAGCCCACGCCCAGCAGAATGCTGCTGATGGTGCTGCGCGTCTGCTGTTTCTGGCCGTGGCGGGCCGTGATGTGGCCCAGCTCGTGGCCCAGCACCCCGGCAAACTGCGCCTCGTTGTTGAAGTAGGCCATAATGCCCCGGGTGAAGTACACGTGGCCATCGGGGGTGGCAAAGGCGTTGATAACCGGCGAGTCGACGATGGTGAAGCCGTAGTCGCCGGGGCGGTCCGACACCTTGTTCATCTGCTGGCCCTTGGCGTCGATGAGCTTTTGCAGGGTGGCGTTGTTGTAGAGGCCAAACTGGGCAATAACGGCCGGGTCGGGCTTAGGCCCTTGCAAGGGGGCCAGGTAGTAGCGAAAGGGCTTTTCGGTGGGCGCCGAGGTGGTAGAGCCGCTCAGGGGCAGCAGGGCCAGCAGCAGGGCGCCGGTCGAAAGGCCGCGCAACAGGGGAGATTTCATAGGTAGACAAGCAGCCAAAGCCGCGTAGAGTGGGAAAGGATGAGCTTGCAACGGCCCGCCCGTGGGCAGGGTTGCAAGCCGGGTGAACCATCACCCTAACGGCCGCAAGAAACGGCGGATTCCTCCGCCAAGCCAAAAAACCTGCCAACTACGATTTGGTATTTAGTTGCTAGAAACAGACTTGTCATCCTGAGCTTGCGAAGGACCTTATCACCGAAGAACAAGTCGTACTAATGGTTGTCGTTCGTATCCCATAAGGTCCTTCGCAAGCTCAGGATGACAGACGACTGACCGCACGGCCTACTTGCCGACCACCTTAATCAACGACCCCGCATTTACCTGCTCATTGAGCTGCATGCCGTTGAGAATGGCCATTTCCTCCAGGCGCTTTTCGGGCACGCCGTTGGTTTTCAGGGCCTGGCTCAGGGTGCTGCGCAGCTTCAAGGTTTTGACGCGCACGTGCTCGGGCTGGCGGTTTAGCTTGTCGGGCTCAGTGAGGCGGGCAAAGCCTTCCATGGTGCTGCTGAAGGTGGGCTGGTAGGCCGGGAAGTCGGCGGGGGCGGCGGCGCCGAGCAGGGCGTAGATGGTTTTGCCGTCCTGAATCAGGTAGACCTGGGTGCGCACACCGGCCACCGACTGCCCCGTTTGGGGGTCCTGCTGCACTTGGTCGGCCACGAAGGCCAGGGCCGGGAAGCCGCCCACCGTCGTGTGGCGCGAGTCGGTGGGCTGCAGGCTGAACTGCTTGACCAGGGCCTGGGCGGCTTCGTCGAGGGAAGCGCCGGGGGCCAGAGCCAGCATCATCAGGGCCTTGCCGGCGGGGTCGGCCATCTGAAACTGCTGGGGCGTGTTCTGGTGCTTCCAGCCGGCGGGCACGGGGAAGCGGAACTTGAGCTCGGGGTGGTAAAAGGCGTTGTTTTCCACGAAGCCCTGGCGCGGGTCTTCGCCGTACACGATGCCGTCAATCATGCGCAGGTACTGGTCCCGGTTGATTTTCAGGTTCTTGGGGTTGCCGTTCTGCTGCTTCCACTGGTCGGCCAGCTGGTGCACGCGGTTGTAACGGTCGGCCGGGTTAGGGTGGGTCGAGAGAAAGTCCGGAATCGGGTCGGCCCCGCTTTGCTCCTGCTCCCGCTGCAAGGTCTGGAAGAAGTCGGCCATCTGGGAGGCGTCGTACCCGATTTTGGAGGAATACTGCACGCCCAGCTCGTCGGACTGACTTTCGTCGTCGCGCCCAAATTTGAGGAAGAGCAGCTGCATGCCCTGGGCGGCCTGCTCCCCGAACTGGGCCAGGCGGGGCGAGGCTATCATGGCCCCCATCAAGCCCACCTGCCCGATGATGGCGTTGGTTTGCTGCTTGGCCGAGTGCCGGGCCGTGACGTGGCCGATTTCGTGGCCCAGCACCCCGGCAAACTGCGCCTCGTTGTTGAAATGGGCCATAATGCCACGGGTGAAGTACACGTAGCCGCCAGGAATGGCAAAGGCGTTGATGACCGGCGAATCGACGACGCGGAAGTTGTAGGTCAGCTCGGGGCGGTGGGAAATGGCGCCCATGGCCTTGCCCTTCTCGTTGATGAAGTTCTGCAGCTTCTGGTCGGGGTAGATGCCGAACTGGGCCGCCACGGCCGGGTCCGACTGCTGGCCCATGGCCAGTTCCTGCCCTTTGGAGACGAGCATGACTTCCTTTTTCCCGGTTACGGGGTTGGTCGAGCAGGCCGACACGGCCAGCAGCGCGGCGGCTAGGGGTAGGATTGGTTTCATCGGGTGGGGAGTGAGAAGTACACAGGTGCGTTGGCGTAATGCTACGCGAAATCTTCGATTTCGGCTCAATCAGCCCCTATGCCGGATCTAAGTGACACAATCGAAAAAAATAAATCAATTGTGTTACTCGCCTGAGTAAGGCACTGCAAAAAAATAAATCAGGTACCCTACTGTCTTGTAAGGCCTCCGAAAAAAATAATTCAGGAGCCTTACTGAGCCCGCGCCAGAATGCCGCGGAGGCTGACAATGCAGAAAGCCCTATGTTTACCCAGTCCGGGGCGGCATGCCCGGCTCACGCTACATCCTTACCCACCTATTGCATGACTGATAGAATCCTGGCGGCTTTACGGGCCGCCAACCTGATTTCCGCCGAGCAGGACGCGGCCATTGCCACCTACGAGCGGGAAAAACCCTTTTCGCTGTACTACGAGCTGCGGACCCTGCTTTCGTTGGGCGTCACGCTGCTGAGTACCGGCCTGGGCCTGCTCATTTATAAGAACATCGATACGCTGGGCCACGGCGTGCTAGTAGCCCTGATTGCCCTGCTGTCGGCGGCGGGCTTCACGTATGCGTTCCGCAAGCGGCAGCCCTTCACCTGGGGCATGGCCCGCAACTCCACCGGCGCCGACTATGCCCTGCTGCTGGCCTGCCTCACGCTGCTGACCCTGGTGGGCTACCTGCAGTACCAGTACACCTTTTTCGGGACGCGCTACGGCCTGTTGGTGCTCCTGCCCACGCTGGTGTTCTTCTACTGCGCCTACCGCTTCGACCACCGCGGGGTGCTGTCGATGGCCCTGACCGGGCTGGCGGCCTGGGTGGGCGTGTCGGTGGCCCCGGTGTCGGCTTTCACTTCCAACGACTACGAACTGCCCCACCTTGACGCCATTGCCATCGGGCTGGGCCTGCTGCTGGCCGGCGTGGGGCTGGCCTCGGAGTACCTGGACCGCAAAAAGCACTTCAGCTACACCTACCTGCTGCTGGGCAGCAACCTGGCTTTGGTAGCCCTGCTGACGGCCATGTTTCGGGGCAGCTTTGAGCAGGCGGGGTTTCTGCCGCCCGTGCTGGCCGCCCTGCTCATTATCGTCCTGAGCGGGGCCCTGTACTGGTACGCCCGCCACACCCACTCCTACGTGTTTGTGCTGCTGGGCGCCCTCTACGGCTACATTGCCGTGACCTACCTCTTTTTCCAGCTGGAAGAATCGGGCCGCGACATGGTGGGCCTGGCTTTCGTGTACTTCCCGGCCTCGGCCGTGGGCGTGGTGTTATTGCTGTTGAACCTGAAAAAAATTGTGGGAAGCCATGAGCAAGAAGGCGTATAACGAGGAGTGGATTTTCAACCGGGAAGTGCAGGACACGGCCCGGCGCTGGGCTAAAGCCGCCCTGCTGCAGCCCACGCAGGTCGGGGCCATCCGGGCGGCGTTTCCCAGTGAGTTCTACGAGCCTCACCTGTTCGTGCGCATTGCCCTGTTTATCTTCACTTGCCTGGCCAATGCCACGGCGGCCGGACTGGTGTTTCTGGTGCTCATGGAAGGCGCCCGCGGCGGCCACGCCGAGGAAGTACGTGGGCTGCTGGCCTGCCTGCTCTGCGGCGGAGGTACGCTGCTGCTGCTGGAGCTGCTGATTTCCTCGAACCACCTCTACCGCTCCGGGGCCGACAATGCCCTGCTTTACATGGGCGTGGGCTACCTGGCCGTGGCGGTCATTATTGGCTACGGCCTGCTGGTGCCCCACTCCGTTGATATCGACGATTTGCAGGAGCTCGGGCTGCGCTGGCCCCTGCTGAGCCTGATGGCGGTGGTCACGCTCACGGCCGTCGTCCGCTACGCCGACCCGCTGGCCGCCGCCCTCACCCTGCTGCTCTACCTGGGCATTGTGGGCGTGGTGGTGCTGCGCCTGCCCCTGGGCCGGGCTCTGCTGCCCTTCGCCCTGATGCTGGCCTGCGCGGGCAGCTACTGGCTGGGGCAGCAGCTCACCCGCCGCCCCGACTACCTCTACTACCGCCCGGCCGTGCGCACGGTGAAGGCCCTGACCCTGGCTTGCTTTTACCTGGCCGGCAACTACCTGGTGGTGCGCGAAACAAATGCCCTGCTCAACAACTTGCCGGTATCGGTCCAAATTCCCTTCGCCCCGCTGTTTTACCTTTTCACGGTGGCCATTCCCCTGCTCTACATCTTCCAGGGCCTGCGCCGCGCCGACCGGATTTTTCTCTACGCCGGTCTGCTCAGCCTGGGCTTTTCGCTCTACACCTACCGCTTCTACCGCTCGGTGATGCCCCCGGAATGGGCCCTCACGCTGGGCGGGGCGGTGCTCATCGTCTTTTCGGGCTGGGCCCTGCGCTACCTGCGCCCCGCCCGGTACGGCCTCTCCTCCGAGCCCGCCGACAGCCCCGCCTTCAGCCAGCTCAACCTGGAGTCGCTGGTGATGTCGCACGTCACCGAAACCACCATGCAGCCCCACGAGCCCGGCTTCCAGTTCGGCGGCGGCCAGTCGGGCGGCGGCGGCGCGGAGGGGCAATGGTGAATGAGTGATTTGGTGAATGAGTGAGTTTGTTGTTCTAATTGCGCTGTCATGGCGAGAATTGCGCTGTCATGGCGAGGCCGCAGGCCGTAGCCATCCGCCCACTGAGTGCCGAGTGCCCTAAAGTGAAAAGCCCTTTCCCGTTGTGTACGAGAAAGGGCTTTCTGGTAAAAGGAAAGTACTAGCAGAGGACGGCGGGCTTCGTGGGGCCTCGCAATGGCACAGTCTGCGCCACTCGCGCCGTCAGAACGACAACTCACTCATTCACCTCAAGGCCTGCGGCTGTTGACGTCGATGCTTTGGTAGCCGATGAGCAGGTCGGCGCGGGTGCCGGGCGGGCGGTAGTAGACGAGCAGGTCGTACTGGTTTTCGGTTTCCTGGTGGCTGCCTTCGAAGTACACGTCGTCGGGGGCGCCGCTGGGCTTGCCCACCACGTAGTAGTAGTTATAGTAGCCCTGTTTGAGCAGGGCCGTGCCCGCGTACTCTTTCTGCTCGACGTTGTAGGTGAGCTTAAACTCGTCCTGGAGCTTCCAGTCGGTGAGGGCGCCGAAGACGTAGACCGGGCCGGGCGCGGGCTGGTCGGCGCGCAGCCGGAACGTGACGTTGGCGTAGTCGCCGTTGGTGGCTCCGTTGCCGTACTCCCGGCTTTCAAACACGCGCTGCCCGTTGATGTCGTCGAACTGGGTGTAGCTCTGCCCGTTGCGGCTGGCCTCGGGGCTCAGCACCACGGTGCGGGGCGCGGTGGTGGGGTCCAGCTCGGCCATGCCCGCGCCCATGGTGCGCACCGAGCGCATGTCGAAGTAGCGGAACTCGCTGCTGGCCGGAAAGGCGTTTTCGAAGTTGAAGTACTGGTAGTCGAGGCGGCGCTCGGCGTCGCGCACGAAGGTGGGCCGCAGGTTGGTCTTGGCGTTGTCCCAGCGGAAGTTCTGGCGCAGCATCACCTTCACCTCCTGGCTCGGATTCACCAGGTTCAGCCCGTTGTAGCTAATGGAGAAATCAACTTGCTGCAGGGTGTAGCGCTCCTGCCCGGCCACCGGAATACCCTGCCGGATGCCGACTTCCACGCCGTTTTCATACACCAGCAGGCGGCGCGACACCACCGGCACCCCACCCGCGCCGCTCACCACCAGCAGGTAGTTGCCGCTGAGCTTGACCCGGGGCACCTGCATGCGGTAGTGGTAGTAGGGCACCTTCACGTTGACGCCGGTGCGGTAGTCGGTAATCAGAAACTCGTTGATTTCGCTCAGAAACTGCAGGTCCGTCAGCACCGAGGGCTTCCAGTCCAGGTCACAGTGCACGAGCTTGGCCGTGAGGCGCTGGGAGCCGTTACCCAGAATGTCAAACTCCAGCACAATGGGCTGCTGCTGGCTGATGGGCACCACCGGGGGCTGAAATATCTCGGTGTTCTGGCCCGTGGCCACGTAGCACTGCACCGAGCGCACGTCGGGGTTGTAGGTGTAGTCCTCGTAGCGCAGGGTTTTGTCGGCATAATACTCCGGGGGACGCTGCGCCTGACTGCCCCGCGGGGCGTTGGGGTCGGTGATGGGGGTGCCCAGCGGCACGCAGGCAGAGGTGGTCAGCAGAGCAGCGGGCAGGAAATAACGGAGCATAGGCACGAAGGTAGCGCGAACGGGGAGTTTATATAATACGATCTGAACGCCTGGTGGTCGGCAATATTTCCTGGTGCGGGCAGATAACGTTAACTTCACGGGAGCTTTACCAACGCTTAAACCGACCGTAAACCAAGCGAAATAGTCGGATTCGTACTTGCGGCCGTTTTCACCCCACCAGCTTCCCATGACCCCGACACGTACTCTGCTTGCGGCCGCGCTGCTGACCAGCCTGGCCGCCCGGGCCCAGAGCCCCTGCCCCACCCTGCCCCCGGACCACATCAGCCGCTTCACTTCCATCCAGCCGGCCACCCAGAGTCAGGAACTGCGCCTGCCGGCCACTCATACCTTCCAGCTGCTGGCCCAGAGCGGAATGCCTTACTCCTCGCCCGCCGAAGGCAACCTGCGGGAGTCCTTCGACTTTACCGCCTACGTGCCCATCAACGGCAGCAGCACCAGCGGCTACCTGTCTATCAACCACGAGGGCTCCTCCTCGGCCACCTCGGGCGTGAGCGTGCTGAATCTGAGCTTCAACCCGGCCACCCGGCTGTGGAACGTCACGGCCAAAAACCCGGTGAACTTCGGCCCGGTGGTGGGCACTTACAACAACTGCTCGGGCGGCCTCACGCCCTGGAATACGGTGGTTACCTGCGAGGAAAACACGCCCACCGCCCCCACCGACAGCAACAATGACGGCTACCTCGACTTTGGGTGGACCGTGGAGCTGGACCCGGCCACCCGCACCGTGAAAGACCAGGACGGCGACGGGGCCCCCGACAAGCTCTGGCGCCTGGGCCGTTTCCGGCACGAAAACGTGGTGGTGGCCCCCGACCGCCGCACCGTGTACGAAGGCGCCGACGAAGGCTCGGTCAACAGCTTCGTATACAAGTACGTGGCCGACGCGCCCGGGCAGCTGGGCAACGGCACCCTCTACGTACTCAAGCTCAACGGGGCCATCGGGGCGGCCACCACCGGCACCTGGCTGGCGGTGCCCAACACTACCCCGGCCGAGTGCAATAATATTTCGGCCACGGCCCTGGCCCTGGGCGCCACCAGCTTCAGCGGCGTGGAAGACGTGGACATTAGCCCCCTTACCGGCCAGGTGTACTTCTCGGCCAAGAGCCCCGGCTCCGTCTACCGCTTCACCGACGGTGGGGCGACGGTCAGCGGCTTTGAGGTCTTTGTAGGCAACTCGCCCGGCATTACCACCCGCAGCTACCCCATCAACTACGGCAGCGGCACGGTAGCCGAAGCCTGGGCCACCGGCAACGATAACCTGACGTTCGACTCCCAGGGCAACCTCTACGTGCTGCAGGACGGCGGCCGCAACCACGTGTGGCTGGTGCGCCCCTGCCACACCCAGGCCGCTCCCGCCGTGGAGCTGTTTGCCACGACGCCCGCCGGCAGTGAACCCACGGGCATGACGTTGTCGCCGGACGAGAAGTTTATGTTCATCTCCCTTCAACACCCGGCCCCCGCCAACACCCAGTCTACGACGGATGCCGCCGGGCAAGCTGTGGTGTTCAACAAGTCGTCGACCATCGTTATCAGCCGTAAAGGCTCATTGGGTACAGTGCTGGCCGCCGACCATGTTCAACCCGAGCTAGCCCAGGCCGACGTGTTTCCCAACCCCACCACCGGCCCCGAGCTGACCGTGGCGCTGACCAACAGCCGTAAGGAAGCCGCCACGCTGCAGGTCTTCAACAGCCTCGGCGCCCGGGTGCTGGAGCAGACGACCGTGCTCAGCCCGGGCCTCAACAGCCTGCGCGTGCCGGTGGGGAAGTTGCGTAGCGGCCACTACACGCTGGTGGTAAAAACCACCACTACCACCACCACCCGGCCCTTTATCAAGCAATAGTGCGCCTTGGCTTTCAGCTCTGTTTTGTAATTGGGGTTGCCCTGCTGGTTCTGCGGGGCAACCCCTGTTTGGCCCAAGCGGCCCCCTGCGGGGCCCCGGCCGCTTTTACCCTGGCTGAGGCCCTGGGCCGCCCGGCCTGCGTGCAGGAGCTGAATGTGCGCAACCAGGGCCTGGAGCTGCTGCCGGCCAGCGTGGCCCAGCTCGGAAGCCTGCGCCGCCTCTACGCCCACGAAAACCACCTGCGCCACCTGCCGGCCAGTCTCACCCAGCTCGACAGCCTGCGGGTGCTCTTCGTCAATAAGAATGGCCTGCTGGAGCTGCCCGCCGACCTGGGCCGCCTACACCGCCTCCAGCAGCTGCAAATCGACCAGAACGAGCTGCGCGAGCTGCCGCCCAGCATTGGCGGGCTCGATAGTCTGCACTTTCTGCTCTCGGCCTGGAACCACTTCACCTCCCTGCCCGAGCAGCTGGGCCAGCTCAGCCAGCTCGAGTACTTCGACAGCTCCCACAACCAGCTGCTGTTTCTGCCGGCCTCTTTGCCCAACCTGCGCCGCCTGCGCTACGTGTACCTCAACGACAACCAGCTCCAGCGCCTGCCCGAGCAACTAGGGCAGCTCGGCCTTCTGCAGGAGCTCAACCTGGCCAACAACCAGCTCGAAGCCCTGCCCCGCAGCCTCGGCGGCTGCCAGGAGCTCAAGGTGCTCATCGTGTCGGGCAACCAGCTCAAGGCCCTGCCCAAGAGCATGGGCGAGCTGCAAAACCTGGAAATCCTGATTGCCAACGACAACCAGCTCCGGGCCCTGCCCCGCTCGTTGGGTAAGCTTTCCAAGCTCAAAACCATCATTGTGAGAGGCAACGCCTTTACCCCGGCGGCCCGCCAGCGCGCCGAGGCCCGGTTGCCCCAGGCTCACCTTTACTTTCAATGAACCGCCCCCTGCTTCGTTTTTCCGGCGCTCTGCGGGCCCTGCTGCTGGGCCTGGCCGGGCTGCTGTTTTCCTTTGCCGTGCTCCTCAAAACGCCCGTCGAGCAGCTGCACGACTACTACGCGCGCCACCTGCGCCAGCTCCACACCCAGCTCACCCGGTTTCAGGACCTGGCGTACTCGGCCGATACCACGGCCCTGCGCCGGCAGTTTGCCACCTGCCGCACCGAGTATAAGCACCTCGAATTTGCCGTCGAATACTACTACCCCCACGCCGCCCAGCGCCTGAACGGGGCCAACCTGCCCGAAACCGAGGCCGGGGACCCCGACGAAGTCATTCCGCCCACCGGCTTTCAGGTGCTGGAAGAATACGTGTTTGCCGCCGCCCCCGACGACCGGGCCAACCGGGAACTGGTGCACCAGGAAATCGACAACCTGCTCTACCAGGTGCGCCACCTCGAGCAGCAGGCTCCCATGCTGGCTTTCACCGACGCGGAAGTATTCGACGCGCTGCGGCTCAACCTCTACCGCCTGGCCTCCAAGGGCATTTCCGGCTTCGACTCGCCCGCCGCCCGCGCCTCCCTGCCCGAGGCCGCCGTGACGCTGCAGGCCACCAGCCAAGTGCTGGCTATGTTCAACGTGCCCCCAACGTTGCTGACCCAGCTGGCCCGCTGCCAGGCAGCCGTAACGGCCCCGGGCGTGAGCTTCGAGCAGTTCGACCGGCCCCGGTTTCTGGTGCGCTGCTTCAACCCCGCCCTGGCCGGCCTACAGCGGGCCCAGCACCAACTGCAGGTTTCGTACGTGGCCGCCCGCCGTGCCGTCCGGCCCGCGGCGGTCAGCTACTTTGCCGCCGATGCTTTCGACCCCGCCTACTTTGCTCCCACCGATGCCGCTGCGCCCACACCTTCTGTGCTGGCCCTGGGCGAAGCCCTGTTCCGGGAGCCGCTGCTCTCGGGCCGCGGGGGCCGCTCCTGCAGCAGCTGCCACGTGCCCGGCCGCGCCTACACCGACGGCCTGCGCGCCAACCGCTCGTTGGTGGCCGGGGCCGAGCTGGCCCGCAACACGCCCACGCTGCTCAACGCCGGCTTGCAAACCGAGCAGTTTGCTGATGGTCGGGTGCATTTTCTGGAAGATCAGGTCCACGCCGTGGTAGCTAGTAAGGCCGAAATGGGCGGGCACCTGAGTGAGGCCCCAGCCCTGCTCCGCAAAAAGCCCCTCTACCAAAAGCTCTTCGCCCAGGCTTTTGCCGCCGAAGCCCAGCCCGTTTCGGAGTCCAACATCCGCCGGGCGGTGGCGGCCTACGTGCGCAGCCTGGTGCGCCTCAACAGCCGCTTCGACCAGTACATGCGCGGCGACACGGCCGTGCTGAACGCCCAGGAAGTTCGGGGCTTCAACCTGTTTATGGGCAAGGCCCAGTGCGGCACCTGCCACTACATGCCCCTGTTCAACGGCTCCGTGCCCCCGCTCTACGACAAAACCGAAAGTGAAGTGCTGGGGGTGCCCGGGGCCGCCGACCTGCAGCACCCCGCTCTGGACGCCGACCAGGGCAAGTTCCTGCTCTACGGCATTGCCCAGCAGCAGCACGCCTTCAAAACCCCCACCGTGCGCAACGTAGCCCTCACCGCGCCCTACATGCACAACGGCGCCTACCAAACCCTGGAGCAGGTCCTCGACTTCTACAACCGCGGCGGCGGGCAGGGCCTGGGCCTGGCCGTGCCCACCCAAACCCTGCCCGCCGACCCGCTCAACCTGAGCGCCGCCGAGCAGCAGGCCGTTATTGCTTTTCTCAAAGCGCTGACCGATACTCCAACCACTGTTTACTGAGCCCGGCAGAGCAGACCGTCAGCGCTTAGAATGACGGGCAGCGCATTCGGCACCTGAGCCACAATAAAGAAGACGCTACGCTATAGTGCTTACTATCAAGCCGCAGCAAACAACTCTTTTATATTGTAGCCATTTACAACCCATCATGCAGCTGCTGCATAATGGCAAATTACCAGCGTGAGCAAGGCAGGTATAAGGCCGATAGGTTCGTTTTCATTACGTACACAATACTTTCCGGAGCAGGCGGCCTCTTTGTGTTTTTACGGCTCAATCATCTGTATCTACACACACTGATCTATACGATTCCTGTTTGTACGCCTCTCTCTCGTCTACTCTCGCCGCCGTGCTGTCTGTCGTCATTTTCGTTAAGTCCAGCCACCGTCATACACTGTAATTAATACCAGCCAGTAGCTTTTTCCCTACTTATGCAAGACCACCAAGTAATTGAGCAAACTATTCTACACCTTTTCGAAGGCGCGGACGAACGTGACTGGAGCAAGGTCGAAAACACAATGGCTGACGTCGTATTGTTGGACTATACCTCGATGACCGGCGGCGAGCCGCTGCATCTTTCCCCACGCCAGATAACTGCGAGTTGGGCCAGTTTCCTCCCGGGCTTCGACAAAACCAATCATAAAATCAGCAGCTTCGCTATTACAGTTGACCACGATACTTCCGTTGTAACCTACACCGGCAAAGCCGACCATTTCATCGACGACCGAGTCTGGACTGTGGAAGGAACTTACGAAACGACGCTGGTATATACGGGAGGCAATTGGAGAATCAACAAATTAAAATTCACCCTTTCAGGTCAGTCGGGCGACACTGATTTACCGTCGAAAGCCACGGAAAGAATCCAAACCAGGGCGCATAGCTAAGCTAGGCAGAAAGCCTGGGGTGCCACAAGCCTTACCAGGCCGCAAGTCCATAGCCCCCCCCCCCCGCCCCGCCGGCAGCACGTGGCTGCCGGCGGGGCGTTGGTTTTCTTAAAGCCTGCTGGCGCTTACATTTCCACCAGCATTTCCCAACGCTCATTGAGTGGGGCCAGCTCTTTTTTTACCTGCTCAAATTTGCGCGACGACTCACTTGGTAATTACCCGAGAATACATTTACTTTGAAACACAAAGTTCTTTTATAGCAAAAGCAACCTTCCTTGCTGCTCTCCGAGAAACTTTAATAGCAAGAAATCAGGCGCGCCCGTCCGCCCCTTCACAACCTCGACCATCCGCCACGCCTCCTAACCCGCGCAGCTCCATAAAATGCTCTTCCTCAAGTCGTATCGACCCTATATTTCCCTGGTTCTGCTCTTTGTCCCGCCCGTTTTATTCGGGCTTTTGCTGCTGCTATTCCAAGGCAACGACAAGCTGAGGCTTACGCCTGCCCTGCCTTACCTGCCGTGGCAATTTCTGGTGATGGGTGTTGCGGGGGGCATTGCCACGGTTGGCGGGGTGCTCGACTGGCGCTACCACCGCAACCCGCTCAATATGAAAATTCCGAAGAAAGAGCGGGACGCCGAAGCGGCGGCACTGGGCCTGGGCGGCGTGCCAATGTTTGTGCTGATGTGGCTGGCCATGATGCATACCAGCCCCACCATTTGGCTTATTCCCATCCTGCTGGTCTTGATTTATACCGTAGTGGCCATCAGCTACGACGAGTTTGTTTTTCACATCAAACGTTGCGGGCCGCGGGAAACCGCCTATCATCGAATGCTGGTGTTTGGCAACGGCGCGGCTTGGCTGGCCTGGTTTCATTTCATCTTCTGCCCATGACGGTCGGGCGCTTACTGAGCGAGAGTGAAAGGCAGTTCGATAAGCGGCCGGCGCAGGTGCAGCAGGTCTTTTCCAGCAATGTTTTCGACGCGGGGGCCCGCTGGATGTTCCAGAAACTGCACGAAGACGAGCCCGAAACCGCCGGGGCGTTTGATGCTTCCATCAATTTCAGCTACTACGGCTACTTGAAATACGGCCTTAGCCTTCTGGCTTTCCTAACCGCTGGTTTCGTCCTCGGGCAGATCCACTTGTGGCTGATGCCGCTGGCAGTCCTGGTTTTTTACGGGTTCGAGGTGCATTTCCTGTTTCTGTTTCCCTTGCTGCTCGACCGGGTCGAGAATCCCATTCAAACCAGCATCGAACAGACCTACCGAATCGGTTTTGTTAAGGCCCTGCTTTGGGTGTTCACCATCGCCATGTACATGCTGTCGGGGCTGCTGAATCATCGGAATCCGTGGCGTAAATGGCATATCGGCTGTTTGTCGATAGTTCTCTGGTATAAGTATGAGGTTAGAAATAGGGTACAATCATGACTTCGAGGTGCGGGAAGAAACCTACCTGACTGCCACCGGGCCCACCTTCACGGTGCTCTACCTCTCCGACCTGCACCTGACCCCTTGGAGCGGCCCCACCATCCGCAAGCTCGAGCAGACTATCACCCGGCTGAACCCCCGGCTACTGCTGCTCGGCGGCGACTACGTGGATTACGCCAAGGGCCTGCCGCACTTCGCCCGGCTCATGGAGTTTCTGGCAACTCGGGAACTGGTTTTCGCGGTGGCGGGAAATCATGACACCTTCTTTGGCTTGGAACGGCTCAGGCAGTTGGCCGAACGCAACAACCTGGTGTGGCTGACGGATACGGCAGTTGAGCTTACGCTCGACGGCCACCGGGTCCGGATTTCCCCCGTCCCTATTACCGAGCCAACTGAGGGCGTGGACTTTAGCATTCTGTGCCTGCACAAGCCCCTGGATGTAACCACGCTCCGTTGCCTCCCCGACTTGGCATTCGCCGGCCATCTACACGGCAGCCAATTTGTGTTTTGGCAGTCGGCCCAGGGCCTTTTCCCCGGCCGGTTCTTCTACCGGTGGAATATTCTAAAAGCTACGGTTGGCCGTTGCCTCTACCTCATCAGCAAGGGCTTGGGCGATACGCTCCCGGTACGATACAATTGCCGGAAGGACGTGGTTTTCGTGACCGTCAAGCGCCTAACCTGAATCAAATAGCCCGCAGCTAACACATTAGCCCAGCACTTACAGTCTCTCACCCCCTCTTTTACCAAGCCTATGAAATTCTTGTTTGCTATTGCCCTGGCCACTGCGCATGGGTTGCTGATTCGGCTGTTGTTTGGCTCCGCAAGTGGCCTGATGGAAATTATGAGCGTCACCTTCCTGTTTTTCGTGCCGTCGATAATCGGGTTTCTAACCGTTATTCTGATGCCGGCCAGGAAAATAACCACTGGCGCCGAGGCCTTTTTCACGCCCTGGCTTACCAGCTTGGCACTCTTGGTAATTACTATTCTTCTGAATATGGAGGGAGCTATCTGTTGGCTGATGGCTTTCCCCATTTTCGCGATAGCCGCTGGCGTTGGGGGCATAGTAGCCTATTGGCTGCGCAAGCCCAAAAGCAACGACCCGAACGCAAACAACTGGCAAAAACCCAACACCCTGAATGTGTCCTTGGTCTTTATTGTACCGCTACTGCTGGGTTCCATTGAAGGGGAAAAAGCGTTGACCCCCAAGCAAATGGTGATTGAAAAAGCCGTCGTACTAAACGCGCCGGCGGCGGACGTATGGCAAAAGCTAATCAGCAACAAGCAGCTCGGCCAGCCCGCCGATGAAACGTCTTTTGCAGCGCTGCTCGGATTTCCCAAACACGTGAGCACCACCCTGGATACGCTGCGGGTGGGCGGCACCCGAATGGCTTATTACGAGAAAGGCCTCTACTTCAAGGAAACCGTGACCAAATACCAGCCGGAGCGCCTGCTAGTGCTGCGCGTCGATGCGAATCCCAACGCCACCCCTGCGGCCGTCATGGACGAGCACATCCTGATTGGGGGCAAGCATCTCGACATTCTGGAAGACGTGTATGACTTGCGCCCTTTACCCGGTGGCCGCACCCGGCTGGTACTTTCCAGCCGGTTCTACATCAACACGCCTTTCAACTGGTATGCAGGCATTTGGGCGCACTACCTGATGACCGACATCCTGGAAGGTGAGCTGAACGTGCTGGCACAACCAGCCCCAATGACCCGGTAGGTGGAGTAAAGCGCAGGGCGCCGTAACCCGCCCGAACGCGAAGCCCGAACCCGTTGAACAATAAAAAGCCCCGCCCGCAGCACATAGCTACGGGCGGGGCTTTTTAGGAAAGGGCCGCGGGTTACTTCTCCAGTTGCTCGGCCCGCTCGGCCAGCTTTTCCCACTGGTCGTTGGTGCGGTTGAGCTCCTTTTTCACCTGCTCGAATTTCACCGTGGCGTCTTTCAGCTGGGCGGTGTTGTTGTAGATGTTGGGGTCGGCCAGCTGCTTTTCGTACACGGCCAGCTCCTTTTCCAGGGTGTTAATCTTGCCCTCGATTTCCTTGAGCTCCTTGTTTACCTTTTTCAGCTCCTGCTGATTGGCTTCACGCTCGGAGCTGGAAACCGGCTTTTTATCCTCCTTGGGCAGGGGTTTGGGCACCGAAGGCGACGGTAGGCCGGCCTTCTTGGCGGCCTTGTCCCGGTCTTCCTGCCACTGCTCGTACTCGGCGTAGGTGCCGGGGTACTCTTTGAGCTGGTAGTCCTCGATGTACCAGATCTTGTTGGCCACGTTTTCGACGAAGAACCGGTCGTGGCTAATCACGATGTAGGTGCCTTCGTACTGGTCCAGGGCCTGAATCAGGATGTTCACCGACTGCATGTCCAAGTGGTTGGTCGGTTCGTCGAGCAGCAGGAAGTTAGCCTCCGAAATCAGGGTTTTGGCCAGGGCCACCCGGCTTTTCTCGCCCCCGCTGAGCACCTTGATTTTCTTGTAGACCTCGTCGCCGGTGAACAGGAAGGAGCCCAATACTGAGCGCAGCTCCATTTCGGAGCGCTTGGAGCCGGCTTCCACCATTTCCTGCAGAATCTCGTTGTCGATGCGCAGGCTTTCGAGCTGGTGCTGGGCATAGAACGACATGATGACGTTGTGGCCCAGCTGGTGGTTGCCGGTGCTCGGCGCCTCCTGGCCCGCTACCAGGCGCATCAGCGTGGATTTACCCTTACCGTTGGCCCCGATCAGCGCAATTTTGTCGCCCCGCTCGATGTGCACGTGCGTGTCGCGGAAGATGAGCTTCTCGCCGTACTTCTTGCCCACGTGCTCCATGCGCAGGATGTGGCGGCCCGGCGTCACGGTGAAGTTGAACTTGATGTTCACCTTCGCGTCGTCGGCGGCTACGTCCTCGATGCGCTCCAGCTTGTCGAGGGCTTTTACCCGGCTCTGGGCCTGCTTGGCTTTGGAAGCCTTGGCCTTAAACCGCTCAATAAACCGCTCGGCCTGCCGAATCTGGGCCTGCTGGTTTTCGAAGGCACCCTTCTGAATGGCGTTGCGCTCCTCTTTTTCTTCGAGGTAGAACGAGTAGTTGCCGGCGTAGGGCACCAGCTTGCCGCCGGTTACTTCCACGGTGGTGTTGGTGGTGCGGTCCAGGAATTCCCGGTCGTGACTCACGATAATAACCGCGCCTTCGTAGCCGGCCAGGTAGTTTTCAATCCACTTGATGGAGGGCAAGTCCAAGTGGTTGGTGGGTTCGTCGAGCAGCAGCAGCGAGGGTTGCTGGAGCAGGATTTTGGCCAGCATCACGCGCATGCGCCAGCCGCCCGAAAACTGCTTCAGCGGCTTCTGCAGCTCCTCGGTCGTGAAGCCCAGACCTTCCAGGATTTCCTCGGTGCGGGCCTGCATCGTGTAGCCGCCCAGGGCCTCGAAGCGCTCCTGCAAATCGGCCAGCTTCTCGACCAGGTCGTCGGTGTAGTTGGTTTCGAACTCGAGCAGCACCTCGTCGATTTTCTTCTGGATTTCCAGGGCCTCGCCGAAGGCCTGCATGGCCACAATCAGGATGGGCTCGTGGGAGTCGTAGCTGAGCAAATCCTGGTTCAGAAAGCCCAGGCTCACGTCCTTGCTCATGGAGATGGAGCCGCCGTCGGGCTTGTACTCGCCCACCAGAATGCGCAGCAGCGTGGATTTGCCCCGGCCGTTGAGCCCGATCAGGCCAATCTTATCCTTGGGTTTGATATGGAGGCTGGCCTTGTCGTAGAGGGTGCGCGAGCCGAAATGGAAATCGAGGTCAGTAATGGAAATCATCCTACTTTGCGGGGCTTTGAAGCCGCAAAGGTACGGGTTTAAAGTAGGGAAAACTCTTTCTTTGGAAACCTAACTATTAGAGCCGTATTCTGATGCCTTCGATATTCGACCAAAATTTACTACCCGAGTTTGAAAGTGTACGAGGCAAGGATGAACAGATACTGTGGTCAGGCAAACCGGTCTTTCTGCCTTTTGTGGCCGGCGGCTTGCTCATGGGCTTTATGGGCTTAGCATTCGGCATCATCTGGCTGTCCGTTAATTTTAACCACCAATCAGAAACATCCGGTTCAGATTCCGGCCCGGGCTTCTTCTGGCTGTTTGGCTTGCTACCACTGGCGCAGGGAATATGGTCGGTTATGAACCGCCTGCTTTCTTACAGCAATACGTACTACGCCTATTCCAACCGCCGAATCATGATGCGAACGGGCTTTTTTGGCACCAGTTTCAAAGCAATAGACTTCGATAAAGTATCCGATATTGAAGTGACAGTTAATTTTATTGAACGCTTCTACAATGTGGGTTCTATTCAGTTTTTCTCTGGCCGCACCCAATCAGACGAAGGCAACGTGACCAAACTCTACGACTACTGGCACGCCATCCGCCTTCCGTACGAAGTGTTCAAACAAGTCAAAGAAGTTATTGTAGATATCAAAACCGACTATAATTATCCCAATGCGCTCCGGCCAGAAACTAATCCGGGCTATTCGACCAAGTACTCTAAAGAGTAAGCTTCTCTCACCCCCTCAAATACCCCTGCCTACTCCAGCTGCAGCTCCGGCAGCATGGCTAGCGTGATGGGTGCTATAGGGGTAAAGATAGGCTACCAGCCCCGCGGAGTAGCCCTGGAGGTGATATAGGCTGCTCTATTCGCAAAATATTCAACAAATCCTATTCATCTAATTAATTTTCTACCCGTACAAACACGTATTGCTGCTACGTAGTTTTTCCATGCCCTTTTCGCCCTCGTCCTTAATTCCCAGCAACGAAGAGGACCGATTGTTGGCACTGAGTCGCTACCAGGTGGTGGGTACGGCTCCGGAAAGCCTGTTTGACGATCTGGCGGCCCTTACGGCCAAGCTTTTCCGGGCACCCATTGCCCTGGTTTCGTTGGTAGAGGAAGACAGCGTGTGGTTCAAGGCCAACTTCGGCCTGCCCGACGCCGGGCGGGTGCGGCGCTCGGAAAGCCTGTGCTCGGTGGCCGTGCTGCACAATGAGGCCACCGTATTCGAGAACTTGAGCACCAACCCGTGCACCCTGATTGAGCCCGGCGTGCAGCAGGCCCTGCGCCTGGAGTTCTACGCCGGCTATCCGCTGCAAACTTCCGACGGCTTCAACATCGGCTCCCTCTGCGTTATTGACCACCAGACCCGCGCCTTTTCCTCTGACGAGCAGGAACTGCTGCGGCAGCTGGCCACCACGGTAATGCTGCTGCTGGAATTGCGTCGGCTGGGGATTACGCTGCTGGCGGCCGCCGGACAACCTTACCTGAGCGTACCTTCCCTGGTGCACAGCCTGACGATGCTGGCCGAAATTGGCAGCTCCGGCGCCGCCGTGGATATTGCCGGCAACCCAGTCGGGGCATTAGCCATTCACCACGAAGCCGCCCAGCTTACGACCCTACTCAACCGCACAATTGCGGAAACGCTGGTCGCGTAGGCTTTTGGTTAGGCGCTGGGCTTCCTATCTTAGCCAGCTTTACAAGCCAGCGGTTTTCGTTATAAAATACTGTCAATCAACAGGCAATGGATTTTCTTGACGCATTAGGCGCGCTCAGCGACCTATTACTTCTAGCTAATACGCCTTCCAAACCGGCCAAATTTCCCACAACGCCGGCCCGATTGGTCGGATACGTACTCCTGATGCTGGTTCTGGGCAGTATAATTTTGCTGTACCTCCTTATACTGCTCCTGATGCTAACGCCCGAGGGTTGCCTGGGAAGCAATTGGGGGTCAGCGTTGTGCGGCGGGGCGGGGTTCCTGCTGGCCGGGGGCGTGGCGTATGGCTTGTTTAAAATCAGGCTTATCGAATCGTACAGCCCAGTTTGGTTTTTCGCGCTGGTCGGCTTGCTGACCTTGCTGTTCACCATAGCCCTAACGCACGCCGCCGTAGCCTGGTAGCAAACAGCATCCCCGAGCGACACTGCTTGCTACCATTGCCTTAGCCCACAAACGGGGCCGCAAACTGCGGCGCCACCCGTTTTTTCGAAGCCTGCTCGTAGGCGTAGGCCAACGTCAGCAAAGGACCTTCCTGGTAGGCTGCGCCCACAAACGAGAGGCCGACCGGCAAGCCGTGGGCCTGGCCCATGGGTACGGTAATGTGCGGGTAGCCAGCCATGGCCGCCGGCGACGAAAAGCCCGGGCCTTTCCAGGAGTCACCGTTGATCAGGTCGAGGCAGGGCGCGGGACCGTTAGTAACGGCTACCACGGCGTCGAGGCGGTTGTCGCGCAGCACCGCGTCGAGGGCCTGCCGGGCACCGCCCTGGCTTTTTTTCCGGGCCGCCTGGTATTTGGCGCTGCTCAGGCCCTCGGTTTTGTTGGCGGCCTCCAGGGTTTCCTGCTGGAAGAAAGGCATGGCCTTGGCCTGGTTTTGCTGGTTGAAGGCAATAACGTCGGCCACGGTCTTGACCCCGGCCCCGGCCGTGCTCAGGTACTTGTTGACGCCGTCCTTGAACTCGTAGAGCAGCACCTCATACTCGGCCTCGCCCAGCGGGTCGGTGTGCTTTTCGACTTCCACCTCCACGATGGTGGCGCCCTGGGCTTTGAGTACTTCCAAAGCGGCCTGCAGCAGTGGAATAGCGTCGGAATTACCTTTCAGGTGGTTTTTCTCCACTCCCAGCCGCTTGCCCTGCAGCCCACCCGGCTTGAGAAAGGCGGAGTAGTCCGGAGCCGTTTTTCCGGTGCTTTCCCGGGTTACAGCGTCGTTGGCATCCACGCCGGTGAGGGCCGTGAGCAGCAGGGCCGCGTCGCGCACGGTGCGGGCCATGGGGCCGGCCGTATCCTGGGTGGCCGAAATCGGAATGATGCCCGCGCGGCTGAGCAAACCCACGGTGGGCTTAATGCCCACAATGCCCGAGCACGAGGCCGGCGACACCACCGAGCCGTCGGTTTCGGTGCCGATGGCCACGGCGCAGAGGTTGGCGGCCACGGCCACGCCCGAGCCCGAGCTAGAGCCGCTGGGCGTCCGGTCGAGGATGTAGGCGTTCTTGGTTTGGCCTCCGCGGCTGCTCCAGCCGCTGGTGGAGCGCGTGGAGCGGAAATTAGCCCATTCGCTCAGGTTGGTTTTGCCCAGCAGCACGGCCCCGGCCGCCCGCAGCTTCTGCACAATAAAGGCGTCCTGCTGGGCCTTGTGGCCGGCCAGGGCCAGGGCACCGGCCGTGGTTTGCAGCTGGTCGGCGGTGTCAATATTGTCCTTGATGAGCACTGGAATGCCGTGCAGGGGGCCGCGCACCTTGCCGTTTTTGCGCTCCTGGTCCAGGGCGTCGGCCAGCTGCAGCGCGTCGGGGTTGACTTCGATGACGGCGCGCAGGCGGGGCCCATTCCGGTCAATGGCCTCAATGCGCTGCAAGTACAACTCAGTCAGACGACGGGCCGTGTATTCCCCGCTCTGGAGCTTGGCCTGCAAATCGGTGATGGTGGCTTCATTCAGCTCGAAGCTGCTGGTAGCCGCGGCTTGGTCGGGGTCGACGGCCAGGGCGGCGGCAGGTTCTTTGGATTCGGCGGAGCAGCCGCTTAGCGTCCAGGTAGATAGGGCTACGCTGGCCAAGCCGCTGTTGCGCAGGAAAAGGCGTCGGTTCATGGGGAATTTTTGCGGTCAAGATACGCCTGGCTGACCATTTTGAGCAATACGCGGCCAGTGGCAGCAGTGAATAGCTGGTCGCGCCGGGTGGCTTACTCAGGTGGCGGGCGGGGCGGGCTTGTTGCGCTGGCACTTTTCGCCGCAGTAGCGCACCTCGTCCCAGCAGTTGCGCCACTTCTTGCGGTACTCAAACGGCCGGCCGCAGGTCAGGCAGATTTTGGTCGGCAGATTACCTTTGACCAGCTTACGGGGCAGAGACGACGAGGACGGGGCCATACAAACCAATAGTACCTGGGTGGGCAACTTCTAGCCGGGGCAGAAGGTTTTGGCCTGGTCGGTCGTCGTTGGGCCGCCGCAGTTCGTATTCTCCTTTCAACCACTGGTTATTTAGCATGCTTTCTATTTCTTCCCTTGTCCGGCAGCGGGGCCCGCTCACCCGGGCCGCGCTGCTCGTTAGCACCCTGAGTTTATCGGCCTGTCTCGACAACTCCGTGGACCCGGGCGGCAACGTAATTCCCGCCGGCCCCGACACGCTACCATTCAACCAGCCCAACCTCTACCCCGAGGGCCTGGAGTTTGATACCAACAACGGCCGCTTTCTGGTCAGCTCCGAAACCAACGGCAGTATCGGCCAGGTGCGGGGCGACGGCTACAGCTCGTTTGCCACCGACGGGCGGCTGATTTCGTCGGTGGGGCTGCAAATCGATGAGCTGCGCAACCGCCTGCTGGTAGCCGTAGCCGACCCGGGTTACAATCTGGACCGCACCAGCGCCGCCACCAAGAACAAGCTCGCGGCCCTGGCCAGCTTCGACAACCTGGGCCGCACGCTCGACTTCGTAGACCTGGGCCGGCTGCGGCCCGGCGTAAACCACTTTGCCAACGACGTGGCCGTTGACGGCAACGGCAACGCGTACATCACCGACAGCTTCGCCCCGATTATTTACAAAGTGGATGCCGTGGGCGTGGCCTCCGTGTTCTTGGAGGATGAGCGTCTGCGGGCCCCGGCCGATAAGTTTGGCCTCAACGGCATCGAGTACCACCCGGACGGCTACCTACTGGTGGCCAAATCCGACGATGGCAGCTTGTTTAAAGTACCCGTGGCCGCCCCCACTACCTTCACCAAAGTCGCCATCAGCCAAAACCTGGTGGGCCTCGACGGCTTGTCGCTGCAGGACCTCAACACGGTGTATGCCGTGACCAATACGCAGGCCAAGGTGTACCGCCTGGTCACCACCAATGCCTTTGCTGACGCCACCGTGACCGGCACCTTCGCAACGCTGCCGCAGTACCCGACCACCCTGGCCCGCCGCAATGATGCCGAAACCTACGTGCTGTACTCCAACCTCAACGCGCTACAGGCCCAGAAAACCCCGCCCGTAGCGGACTATACTATTGCCAAGCTGAAATTTTAGCGGCGCAGCGACTCTTCCCAGCTACCCCAGTAGCGCAAAGCCGCAGTACCGGGCCGCTAGGGCTTCTCGCTGATGCTTTGCGCTATTTTCTTAGGGGCCCCGATGCTGTTGAGCAAGCCGCTGACCAGCCCCTGCCGCCAGAGCGAAAACACTGATACGCGCAAATCGCGGCGGCTTTGCATCGAGCCCACTTTAAGCTTGTCGGGGCCCAGGCCGCGCGGGTTTTCGTCCCGGATAACGATGCCGTTGAGCAGCTTGGAGCCGATTTTGGTGGCCAGCGTTTTCTGGTCGGCCCCGCCCTGCTGGCTGAGCAGCGTCATTTTCAGGTTGGAATATTCGGCCCGCATGGTGCCCGTGATGCCCTGGCGGTTGCCGCGTAGCTGCACGGTGGCCCGGCGCACGTCGCCGCTGGCAAAGCGCACCAGGCGGCTGGGCTCGGTCACGGGGTTGAGCAGGGTAATGGAAGCCGGCCCGAACGTGCCTTCCCCGGAGTGGGCGCCGTTGGGGTCGAATACCGGAATACGGAACGTGGCCGCCGCGTACCAGCTGTTTTGCAGCCAGCCGTTGGCCTCAATTACCAGGGGCGTGGCGCTGGTCATCAGGCGCCGGTCGTTGGTCACGTTGCGCAGCGTCACGTGGATGCGGTTGAAAGTCACGTTGCCGCTTTCCCCGGTTTTGGGTCCCACATAAGAGGTAGCCACGTAGCCGTTGGTTATTTCCATGCGGCGCACGTTGAGCGGCACCGGCAGCTTGGCCAACGACTCCTGGGTGACGAGCGAGGGATTGGGATTGAGCGGGAAACGGCCGTCGCCGGCAATGAGTACGCGCAGCCGGGGCAGCTCCACGGCCCGGGCCCCCAGGGCATGGCGGTGACTGAAGGCGGCAAAGTCGAAGCCGGCAATCTGCACGCTCGGGGCCCGCACGGTAATATGGGGCGTTTGGTGGCCTTTGTAGCGGGCCAGGGCCGCCGGGCTCATCGTGGGCCGGATCGTGACGCCGCGGACTTGCACCAAGCCCGTACTAGTGCGCAGCTCGGTGCTCCGGATGCCCAGCCAATACACCGGGGCCGAGAGCGTACTTTGAACCCGGCCGGTGCGCAACGCCCAGCTGCGGGCGTACCAGATGCGGCTTTGCTCGTTGGCGCCGGCGGCCGTCAGCAGCAGGTTTTCGGCTTGCAACTGAATATCCTGAATCCGGGGCCGGGGTTTGATGGCCGTTAGCCGCAACTGCCCGCCACTGACGCGCAGGTGGTCTACTGCCAGATACTTACACACGGAAGCCACGAGTTCGTGCACCGGCGGCGGGGGCTGCAGCGGCAGGGCGGCCGCCACCCAGGGCCGGGTTACCACCACCGAGTCGAGGCGCAGCTGCCGGCGCCGCAGTTCGGGGCTGCTCACGCCGCTCACCAGCAGCCGCGGCAGCAGCAGCTGCACCCGAATGACGGCGCCCTGCTGCTGTATATCGCGCAGGGACCAAACGCGTAAGGAGTCGACGGTCAGCTGCTGGCCCTGGGTGGAGTAGGCGGCGCGGCTGACCCGGACGCGGTGCTCGGCCACAGTGCCCACGGCGCCGCTCAGCTGCCCGGCCAGGGCGGCAGCGTAGCTTACCCGCTGCGAATCAGCAGCCCCGGCGGCACTGAGCAGGATATCGTGGGCCGTGAAGCTGGCCTGGCGCACACTGGCCAGGGGCTGAGGCCGGGGCCCGTAGGCTAGTTGCCAGCGCAGCAAGCCCAGGAAGCCGATGCGCAGTCCATCCAGGTGCTTGGGCAGTTGCTCGTGCAAGGGCGGACCACTTGCTGCCTGCCCGGGCAAGTCGAGCACCCGCAGCCGGGCCCCGGCCAGCACTACCGAGTCGATGGGCACGACGGCGCCGCGCACCAGGGCCCCGAGACCTACGCCGGTGATGCGCAGGGCGGGCATATCGGCCAGCAGGCGCGGCAGCTTCGAGTTTTTCCACTCGGGGCCGGCCACGGCGGGTCGCAGGCGAATGTTGCGCAAACTCGCTGAGCGGTGCCACAGGCTGGTACGCAGCTCCCCGATTTGCAGGCGGTAGCGGCCCTGGCTTTTCGTGGCCACCTGCTTTTCCAGGGTGGTACGCAGCCACGGGTCGAGCAGCTGCAGGGCTACGCCCAGGAGTAGCAGCACGAGCAGCAGTACCCCACCAACCCAGTAGGGCCAGCGGCGCTTAGTCTTTCCTGCCGAAACCAACGATTCGGGTGGGGATGGAGCAGTGGAGGCTGGATTCACTAGAAAAGACAGAAGTAGAAAAATGACCTTAACGCAGAACCTTACTGCGGAGGTTTTCCGGCACCCGCACCCAACGCCCGAAAAAGCTTGCCCGCCCGATTCCGCCCTCCCGACAGATACGAAAAAAGGCCTCCCGGGTAGGGAAGCCTTTTTCTGATGCGGGTGGATTGGCGGCGACTATTCGCCCAGGCGCTGGCGCAGCTCGTGCAACTCCCGCTCCAGTTCCAGGTTACGGAAGGTTACTTTCACTTCCAGGTCGGAGTAAGCGCGCTCCAGCTCCAGCTCCCGGCGGCGCAGGGCCAGCTCAGTGAGCTTCTGGTCGTGAATATCGGTGCAGGTACCGTACCACTGGCGGATGTGGCCGGCCTCGTCGTACTGGGGCTGAGCCTGGCCCAGAAACCAGCGGTAGTCGCCGTTGCGGCTCTTGAAGCGGTACTCGATTTCGTAGAACTCGCCGGTAGCCAGGGAATGGCCCCAGATCTGCCGGGCCCGCTGCTGGTCGTCGGGGTGGAGCAGGTTGTTCCACATATCGGGCCCTACGCTGTCTTCCAGCGAGTAGCCGGTGTAGTCAATCCAGCGCTGGTTGAAGTAGGTATGAAAGCCCGTGGGGTCGGTAAACCAGACCAGCTGGGGAATAAAATCGGCAAAAAAGCGGAACTGCTCCTCAGCCTGCCGGCGGATGCGCTCCTCGTTCGAAATGGATTCAGAATCGACCATAAATTGTACTCAACAAGGCTGGGCGAGCTGCAGCTCCATGCCTGACTGAAAATATAAGTTTAGCTGGCTCTGCAGGCCGTCGGCGGAGCGCCGCAGCCGGGTAATGAGGGCCTTGGTTTCTTCCTGCAGCAGCTGCAGCTCCAGGTAGGGGCGGTTGAGCAGCGTATCGCGCTGCACCGACCACTGGCCGGTATCGTGCTGGAAAGGCGCGTGCACCTGCACCGCCCCGGGCGTCAGCAGCAGCCGGGTGGCCTGGGCCAGGGCGCTGTCCGGACTGTTGCGGTTGAGCACCCGGTCGGCCACGCACCATTCGCCGGTGAGGTACTCATCGGGGAGCTGCTGCAGATTGACGTCGAATAAAATTTCGTCCATGCGGGGAGAAGTCTATCAGCTTCCGGGTTGCGGCAGGACCACTGAAAAGCCCGACAGCACCTCAATCTGGAATGAAGTTGATTCTTACAAATATACTACCGGTCCCAACGTCAGCAAACCGCAAAAGTTCACCCAACTGTCGAGCTTACAACTGAATATTCATTTCTACTTGGTTTTCACTTGCATATATTTTACTGCTGCTCTAGGTTCCCGCTCCGAAGCTAAACGGCCCGACAAATTAAATCCTCCAAGAGTTTGCTAGGAATAATTACATTATCGGTTTTAAGTAACACTACTCTCACCAGCCCATCGAATCGGGTCTTTCCAACTCCCAGCCGCCTTTTCACCTTCATTCACGGCATTAGAAAGTCAAGTTGGGGTTCTAAAAAATATTCTTCTACTCTACGCAGCCTATATAGACCAGCCGGCGTCTTTTTCGCACTCCTCCCCTTTCGGCTGCCTGTACCGGAATAATATACATACGAAATAAATCGTACATATTATTTCGAAATACGAATGATTTCGTATACGTTTGTAGTACGAAATATTTCGTAACACCCTACTGCCGGCTTTATGATTCCGCCCTGCTACCCCACCCGCAGTTTCCGCTCGTTCGTAGCCGCTCCCGGCTGGCCCCGGTGGCAGCTGGCGGCAGTAGTAGCGCTGCTTATCCCGCTATTCGGTAGTCCGGCCCAGGCTCAGGGCCCGACGAGCCCGGCCAGCAGCGTGGCGCCGGTTAGCAAAGGCCGGCTGACGGGACGGGTCGTCAACGAGAAAACCGGGCTGCCCGTGGAGTTTGCCACCGTGGCCCTGCTCGACGAAGCCGGCAGCAAAACCCTGGACGGCACCGTGTGCGACGACCAGGGCCGCTTTGGATTAGCCAAAATTACAGCCGGGCGCTACCGGGTGGTGGTGAGCTTCGTCGGGTTTCAGCCGCGCACGGTGACGGGGGTCGTCGTGGCCGCCAACGAGGCCGTAGTGGCGCTGGACCTGATTAAGCTGACCCCAACGGTGCAGCAGCTGGGCGAGGTGAAAGTGACCGGGGAGCGGGAATTGGTGGAAAATAAGGTGGACCGCCTCGTCTACAACGCCGAAAAGGACATTACCAACTCGGGCGGCACGGCTTCCGACGTGCTGCAGAAAGTCCCCCTGCTCACCGTCGACCTCACCGGCAACCTGCAGCTGCGGGGCTCCTCCAACATTCGGGTGCTGGTGAACGGCAAGCCCTCGGCCATGATGGCCAGCAACCTGGCCGAGGCGCTGAAGCAGATTCCGGCCGACCAGATTAAGAGCGTGGAAGTCATTACCTCGCCCTCGGCCAAGTACGACGCGGAGGGCTCGGCGGGCATTGTCAACATCATTCTGAAAAAGAACAACCTGGAAGGCCTGAACGGCTCCGAAAACTCGGCCGTGGGCACCCGGGGCTCATTTCACAGCCTGACGCTGAACAGTCGGCGCGGCCCGCTGGGGTTGAATGCCAACGTGGGCGCCAACCTGTTTTACAACGTGGCCCGCAACGACAGCCGGCGCACCGACTTCCTGCCCGAAGGCCAGCAGAGCGTGCTCGAGCAGCGCGGCGACTTCACCAACCTCGGCGGCGGCGGTTACGGGCAGCTGGGCCTCGACTACGACCTGACGCCCCGGGACGCGCTGAACCTGAGCGTGCGGGGCAACGTGTTTGGCTACACCAACGCCCGCTCGCAGTTTACCCGCTTTAGCCTGCCCACGGCCCCGGTCGACGAGTACAACCGCGACATTGACACCCACAACGGCAGCCAGAACCTGGATGTGAACTTTGGCTACGTCCGGACCTTGCCGCGGCCCCGGCAGGAGCTGAGCTTTCTGGCCCTCTACACCGTCAATACCGGCGACACCGACTACAACCTGGCCCAGCAGCGCTGGACCGACGGGCGGGACTACGTGGACTACCGCGAAAACAGCTTCAACGACAACCGTAACCGCGAAACCACCTTCCAGGCCGACTACGTGCAGCCCCTGGACAGCACCCAGACCGTGGAAGTCGGCCTGAAAACGATTCTGCGCAACGTCAGCAGCGACTACCGCGTGGAGGCCGACAGCCTCGACGGCCGCAGCTTCGTGCTGGTGCCTTCCCGCTCCAACAACTTCCGCTACGACCAGAACGTGTACGCCAGCTACCTCAGCTACGGCTTTGCGCTGGGCAAAACTCTGACCTTCAAAGTGGGCGGCCGCCTGGAGCACACCCGCATCGACGGCGACTTCCGCAGCGACAATACCACCCTGCGCACGAACTACACCAACCTGGTGCCCAGTCTGCAGGCCGCCTGGGACGTAACCAAGGACCAGAAGCTCAAGCTCAGCTACACCCGCCGGATTCAGCGGCCCAGCATTTACTACCTGAACCCCTACCTCAACACCAGCAACCCGCGCAATATCGTAGTGGGCAACCCCACCCTGGCCGCCGAGCTGACCGACGCCTACGAGCTGGGCTTCAACACCTACGTCCGCAAAAGCTCGTTTACCTTCTCGGCCTACTCCCGCCAGACCAACAACGCCATTGAGGCCGTGGCGCGCACGGTGGCGGCCCGCGACATTATGCCCACCGCCGACTCGACCCAGCTGCTGTTCACCACCTTCCAGAACGTGGCCCGCAATGCCACCTACGGCCTGAGCGTGTCGGGCTCCACTAAACTCACGCCCAAGTGGACTCTCAGCGGCAACGTGAACTACTACTACGTGCGGGTGCAAAGCCCGGCCCTGAGTTTGAGCAACGACGGGACCATGCACAACGCCAACATCACCTCGGCCTGGCAGTTCGACAAGGGCTGGAGCGCACAGTTTACGGGCCTCTTCAACTCCCGCCGGATTCAGCTCCAGGGCCGCTCCTCGGGCTACCGCAGCTACAACGTGGCCGTGAAAAAGGAGCTGTTCCAGAAAAAGGGCAGCCTGACCCTGGCCGTCATCAACCCCTTCAACCGTCAGCTGGTGTTCCGCAACGACTTGGCCACCGACCGGTTTGCCTACACCGACAACTCCTACTTTCTGAACCGCAACCTGCGCCTGAGCTTCAGCTACCAGTTTGGCAAGCTCGACAACCGCCCGGCCCGGCCCAAGAAGAGCATCCGCAACGACGACCAGAAGGAAGGCGGCGGCAACGGCTGAGGCAAGCCCTGCTGAGCCGGTTCCGGACGTTATTCGCCCAACAAATGCGCGGCCGGCTCAACCCCACGGGCTCTTCCGGAGTTTAGCAGAGTATGCTCGCCATTACTACTTTGCTCACGCCGCAGTACGCGGCCCGCATCAACCGCATCATCAAGGGGTTGGAAACCGAGTTTGGCCTGGATGACGTGCAGGCCACGCCCGACCCGCACATTACCTACCAGCTGGCCGGAGTGCGCAAGCTCTCTTCCCTGAAGAATGTGCTGCGCGAAGTGGCCGCCGCCACCGCGCCCTTCGAGGTGCACACCACCGGCCTGGGCGTGTTTCCGGGGCCCAACCCGGTGATTTACATTCCGGTGCTGCGCACCAACGAGCTTAATCACCTGCACCAGCGCATTATTTCGGCCACGGCGCCGCTGTGCTTGCGCACCGATAAGTTTAGCGGCCCCGAGTGCTGGCTGCCCCATATTTCCCTGGCCCTGCACGATACTACGCCCGAGCTGCTGGGCCCCGTGCTGCAGTACCTCAACCAGCAAACCTTTAACCTCAAGCTCACCCTCGACAACCTGGCCATCCTGCGCCAGGAAGGCGACCTGTTTTTGTGCGAGGAGCTGTTTCCCTTCGAAAGTGTCCCGCCCGCTCCCCTTACCGTGGTCAGTCAGCGCATCAGCATCTCCGTGACCAAGCAGTAGGGGCCCGGGCCGGGCCGGCAGCCACTTTTTGCCGGCCGGGCGCGGCATTCTGGTTTCCGCATCCGACCTTTACCGCTTCACTCTTCCTTTCTGCTTATGTACAACGCCGTACTCACATTACACTCCTGGAGCCGCTGGCTGGTGGTGATTTTTGGTTTGATTGCCGTATTCCGCGCCTTGGGCGGCTGGCAGGGCCGCAAGCCCTACCTGGGCGCCGACAACGGCATGGGCGCCGCCTTCGTGGGCTCCATGCACCTGCAGCTGCTGCTGGGCCTGATTCTGTACTTCGGCCTGAGCCCATTCGGGGTGAAAGCCTTCGAAACGGCCGGCGGCGCGGTGATGAAAGACCCGATTGGCCGTTTCTGGGGCGTCGAGCACATTGCCACGATGATTCTGGCCGTTATTGCCGCCCAGGTGGGCCGTACCCTCTCCAAGAAAGCCACCGACCCGGTGCTCAAGCACAAGCGCGCCTTCGTGTGGTTTGCCGTGGCCCTGCTCCTGGTGCTGCTCATGATTCCGTGGGGCATCTGGAATCCGGCCCGCCCCCTGTTCCGCTTCTAGGCGGCGCAGCTCAACTCTTACAACTTGCTTTGCTTACTACGGCTTCCGGGTTTATCCGGGAGCCGTTCTGTTTATCGGGTAGCGGGCCGCGTCCGACGCCTTTTCCCACGGTTGAGCTTGAGAAGCGCTTCGCTTCGTCCCATATTGCGTAGAATAAATTGCTATTATTGCACTTTACGCCCTCCCAAATAGCCGCCTTTTTTCTCTCCTTGTCCCGTGCAAAAGAACGTCTCGAATTCCCGCTTTTCCCGGGATGAGTTCTGCGACCTGATCGACGCGCATCTGCAGCAGCTGGAATCCAGCCAGGATGCCCGGCGGCAGTACGCGGCGGTGCTGGCGGCCCTGCGCTCCAACTTTGAGGCCTTTCAGAAATCCCGCCTGCGCAAGGCCTAACGCCTACTCAGTAGTCCCTTTAGCAACTGCCATTCCCGCCTTGGGACTGGCAGTTTTCGTTGGTACCGCACTTGCTTAGCTTCTTGCTCACAACAAAAAGCCCCGGCTGCGCTTCAGCCGGGGCTTTTATTTAAGGCCAGGAGCCTACAGGGAATAGCCGCCCGAGGCTTCCAGGCGCTGGGCATTCACCCAGCGGGCCGCGTCGGAGCAGAGGAAGGCCACCACCCCGCCGATGTCGTCGGGCTCCCCGATGCGGCCCAGGGCCGTGTTGGCGCTCATGTACTCTTCCAGCTGGGGATGAGCCGCCCGGGCCGCGGCCGTGAAGTCGGTTTTGACAATGCCCGGCGCTACGATATTGGCCCGGATGCCGCGCCCACCCAGCTCCTTGGCCAGGTACTTGGTCAGGGTTTCGACGGCGCCCTTCATGGAGGCGTAGGCCGCGTAGCCGGGCGTGGTGAAGCGGGCCAGCCCGGTGGAGAAGTTGACGATACTGCCCCCGTCAGCCAGCAGCGGCAGTAGGCTTTGGGTCAGGAAGTACACGCCCTTGAAGTGCACGTTGAGCAGGTTGTCGAAATCTTCCTCAGTGGTTTCGGCAAATACCGAGCGGGCGTCGATGCCGGCGTTGTTGATTAGAAAGTCGAACGTGGACCGCCGCCAGTGCCGCTGCAACTGCTCGGTTACGGCGGCCCCGAAGGCGGGAAAAGTACTGACCCGGCCCACGTCCAGGGGCAGGGCCACGGCCCGGCGGCCCAGGGCTTCAATCTCGGCCACCACGGCCTGGGCTTCGGCCTGCTGGGTGCGGTAGGTCAGAATCAGGTCGTGGCCGGCCTGGGCCAGATGCAGGGCGCTGTTGCGGCCCAGGCCGCGGCTGCCGCCCGTGACGAGGGCAATTTGGGGAGTGCTCATGACTTGTCTTGCTTATGGAGTTTGAACAAGACAAAGGTGGGGCAAGGCCCGGCCCGCCGTATGGTGAGAGCTTCAGTTTAAATGGTGACAGTTTCCGAATTGGCCAGCCGCCGCTGCTCCCACACCTGCTCCCGGTACTGCTTGGGCGTAAGGCCGGCAAAGCGCTTGAAGAACTTGGTGAAGTTCGACGGGTCGTAGGTCAGGCTCTGGGCCACGTCGGCCACCGAGCGGCGGGGGTCCTGGAGCAGCTGCCGGGCCACGTCCAGGATGCGGGCCTCGAAGAAGTAGCACGGGGCGTGGCCGGTGGTGAGCTTGATAGTGTTGCTCAGGTGGGTGGGATGAATGCAGAGCTGGCCGGCAAAGTCCCGGATTTCGAACATTTCGGTGGCCCGGCCCGTGGTAATATCGTCCAGGTGCTGGTCGATGAGGCGCAGGAAGTCGGCCGTTATTTCGTGCTGGCGGGCCAGCAGCTTCTTCGGGATGGGCGTGGTGGGCATAAGGCAAAAGAATTATTAGCCGTTGATAGAAACTTAATAAGCGTTGACTCTAGCCGACGGACAGTAAACGTGTAGTCCTGGCCGGGCGGGGCTGCCAGGCCTGGCCCCTAGTCCACTGGGTGGGCTTCTGCGTTGGGGCCGGCAAGCTACTGGATTTGCGGGAAGCAGCCAGCCAATAGTTTGATTCTCGTAACTTCGCTCCATGCTCAAGCCGCAGACCCTCGCCGAGTTCTACCAGCAGAAAATTCACTGGCTGCCCGACAACCTCCAGCAGGACATCGGCCACTTCAACGTGTTTCGCCTCGACGACTTCGTGGGTCCTTCGGCCTGCCACCTGCCCTACAGCCGCAAGGACTTCTACAAAATCACGCTCGTCACGGGCCGCAGCAACTACCATTTCGCCGACAAGACGGTGGAAATCCGCGGCAATGCCCTGCTGTTTGCCAACCCCCTGGTGCCCTACGAGTGGGAGCCGCTCGACGACGACCAATCGGGCTACTTCTGCATCTTCACCGAGGCGTTTTTGCAGCGCCACCAGCTGGCCGGCACTTTGGAGCTGCCGCTGTTCCGGCCCGGCGGGCAGCCCCTCTACGCCCTCACCGACGCCCAGCGCGAGGCGGCGGCCCAGCTGTTTGTCAAGATGGAGGCCGAAATCGGCTCGGACTACGCTTATAAGTACGATTTGCTGCGCAACTACGTCTTCGAGCTGATCCACGGGGCCCTGAAGCTGCAGCCCGCCACCACGCTCTATCAGGACAGCAACGCGGCCACGCGCATTGCCTCGCTGTTTGCGGAGCTGCTGGAGCGGCAGTTCCCGATTGAGACGCCCGGCCAGCAGGTGCGCCTGCGCACGGCCAATGCCTTTGCCACCCAGCTGGCCGTGCACGTGAACCACCTGAACCGGGCCCTGAAGGAAGTGACCGGCAAAACCACTACCCAGCTCATTGCCGCCCGCCTCACCCAGGAAGCCCACGCCCTGCTGCGCCACACGAGCTGGAACGTGTCGGAAATCAGCTACAGCCTGGGCTTCGAGGAACCGGCCCACTTCAACAACTTCTTCCGCAAGCAGGCCGGCGCCACGCCCACGGCCGTGCGGGCTGTTTGATTTTCGCAAGCATTGGTTTGAATGGGGTAAGCCCTTGGCCCCGCCCCTGCTCTAGTTTTGCAGTGTACCAAAACACGCAACGATGAGTACTTCTCAAACCTGGTTTATTACCGGCGCCTCCCCGGGCCTGGGGCTGGCGCTGGCCCGGCCGCTGCTGGCGGCCGAACCCGCCCCGCCGGTGCACCTGCTGCTGGGCCAAGACGCCTACCAGCGCGCCACCCACCAGCTCCAGGCCCGCCCGCAGGAAATCGAAGCCGGGCCGCCGCTTACGGTTTCCACCGGCTTCGGCGGGCAGTAGCAGGGGCCGAAAAGCGGAGCGGCTGGGGCTTCTATGTTACGATTTTGCTTTTGCCTGCAATAAAATGGGGACCAGCACGTCTGCCTTTGTAGTTACCTCACGCCTTAACCGCTTTTCCTATGCTCTACCAATTCGCAAGCCTCGCCCTGAGCGACTCGCTGACTTATCAAGAAAACAATCCACAACATGACACGCAAGAATATATGGTTCGTGACCGGCGCCTCGAAGGGCCTGGGACTGACCCTGGTACAGCACCTGCTGGCCCACGGCTATGCAGTAGCCGCCACCTCCCGCAACCTGAGCGAGCTGCAGCAGGCCGCGCCGCCTGATACCCCCAATTTCCTGCCCCTGCACATGGACCTCAGTAGTGAGCAAAGCGTGCGGCAGGCCATTGCCCAGGCCATTAGCACCTTTGGCCGCCTCGACGTGGTGGTCAATAATGCCGGCTACGGGCAGCTCGGGGCCCTGGAGGAGCTATCCGACCAGGAAGCCCGGCAGAATTTCGACGTCAACGTGTTTGGCGTGCTCAACGTGCTGCGGGCCGCCACGCCCCACCTGCGGGCCCAGGGCGGGGGCCGGGTGCTCAACATTTCCTCCATCGGGGGCTTTTCCGGCGCGTTTCCGGGCTGGGGCGTGTATTGCGCCACCAAGTTTGCCGTCGATGGCCTCACCGAATCCTACGCCGAGGAGGTTCGGCCCTTCGGCATCCACGTGACGACGGTGAAGCCCGGCTACTTCCGCACCAGCTTCCTGGCCCCGGGCTCGATGGGGCGGCCCGCCGCGCCCATCGGGGCCTACCAGGCGGTGCGCGACTCCCAGCTGCTGCACGAGCAGCAGATCAACGGCAACCAGCCCGGCGACCCAACCAAAGCCGCCGCCGTGCTCCTGGCGCTCAGCGAAGCCGACAACCCGCCGGTGCACTTGTTTCTGGGCGAAGATGCCTACCAGACCGCCCGCCAGAAAATCGAGGCCGTGCAGCACGATATGCAGCAGTGGCAGGCCCGGGCCACGGCCACGGGCTTCGCCAGCGGAGCGTTGTAAGCGTTAAGATGAGGCGGCCCGAGCGGCCCTTTTTACCGGCAAGCCCTTTACTACGACCGTGGTAAAGGGCTTGCTTTATATTCTATATTCTGAAGATTTACTGCCTCTTTTGTACTATCGTATGGCAAGAGCCGGCTGTATCACGTATGGAGGGCTTTTGTTTGTGGTCGGAATCCAGCGGGTTGCCTTGGGGTCAATCAGCCAATTCCGCCTTTAGTAGCCTTCCTACACCCTTTTGCTTTTGCGAACTGTCTACCTCCTACTAGTGCTGCTGGGCCTGCTGACCGCGCCGGCCTTTGCCCAGACCTCCTACCGGCGCGTGAAAGCCCGCAACGGCGACGGGGTCGAAACCCTGCTGCTGCGCCACGGCCTGAACCCGCGCCGCTACGGGGCCGCCTTTAAGCAGCTGAACCAGAAAAACCTGACCCGCCGCCACGGCCTGATTACCGGCCGCACCTACGTGCTGCCCAAGCCCCTGGCAGCCCGCAAGACCACTGCCCGCAAAGCCCCGGCCAGCAACACTACAGCCCGCCGGACCCGCCTTGCCACCGAGGCGCCCGTTGTGGTAAGCAAAACGCCGATTAGCAACGCGGCCTTGTTTGGGCCCCGCTACAACGTGGCCCGGGCGGCCAGCGGCCCGCTGCGGGGCGCGGTCTACTACCTTTCCTCCGGCCACGGCGGCCCCGACCCCGGCGCCATCGGCCAGTACGGCTCCTATAAGCTGGCCGAGGACGAGTACGCCTACGACGTGACCGTGCGCCTGGCCCGGGTGCTGCTTTCCTACGGGGCCCTGGTGTACGTGATGGTGCAGGACCCCAACGACGGAATCCGGGACGAGAACGTGCTGCCCATGGACTACGACGAGGTGCAGTACCCCAACCTGCGCATTCCCCTGAGCCAGGTGCAGCGCCTGCGCCAGCGCATTGCCCAGGTCAATAAGCTGCACGCCCGCCACAAGGGCGCCTACCAGCGCCTGCTGGCCCTGCACGTGGACAGCCGCAGCGTGGGCCAGAACATCGACGTGTTTTTCTACCACCACCCTACCAGCGCCACCGGCCTGCGCCTGGCCAAGAACATTCACAAGGTCTTTACCAACCGCTACAAGCGCGCCCAGCCCAACCGCCCCTACTCGGGCAACGTCTCGGAGCGGGGCACCCTGTATGAGGTGCGCAACAGCCACGCCCCGGCCGTATTTATGGAGCTGGGCAACATCCGCAACCAGAAAGACCAGCGCCGCTTCGTGGTGGCCGACAACCGCCAGGCCCTGGCCAACTGGATTGCCGAGGGCCTGATTGCCGATTATCGGGGCAAGCAGTAGCTCGTTTTTCGGTCCGTAAAACTCCCGCCCTGCTTATGCGCGCTTATATCAACCAGGATGCGGCCGGCGAATGGGCCAATACCAACTGCTTTGCCGCCGCCGACGGCTTTCGGCAGATGGGCTGGGAAATCGTGCCCTTCCACCGCTTTAGCGAGCTGCCCAATACCGAGCCGGACGATATTGTCGTCAGCCATATCGACGACGTGGAAGGCGCCCTGCGGGCCCTGGGCTGCGCCGTGCCGCCCGCCCTGGATTACCCGCAGGAGCTACTGCCGTTTCTGGGGCGGCGCCTGTGGCAGTCTACCATCAACGAGGTAGCGGCCGACCCTTCGCAGTGGCCGGTATTCGTGAAGCCCATGCTGGCCCGCAAGAAGTTTACCGGCGTGCTGGTGCGCCACTTCCGCGACCTGCTGGGCTGCGGCGACCAGGCCGAAAATACGCCCGTGTGGTGCGCCGAGCCGGTGCAGTTCGTGGCCGAGTGGCGCTGCTTCGTGCGCTACGACGAGGTGCTGGCCGCCCAGCCCTACCGCGGCGACTGGCGCGCCTACTTCGACCCCGGCGTGGTGGAAGCCGCCGTGGCGGCTTATCCGGCAGCCCCCAAAGCCTACGCCCTCGATATTGGCCGCACGGCCGCCGGCGCCACCTTAGTCATCGAAGTCAACGAGGGCTATTCGGTGGGCAGCTACGGGCTGCCGCCGCTGCGCTACGCCAAGTTTCTGAGTGCCCGCTGGGCCGAGCTGACCGGCACCGCCGACGCCTGCAACTTCTAAGGTGGCCCGGCGCTATGCCTTCCAAACCGCTGGCCGCCATCCTACGCCCGTAGGATGGCCTTCCAAACGTTTGGCAACGAGTTTACGCCCGTAAGATGCCTTCCCAAACGTTTGGAAGACGAGTTTACGCCCGTAAGATGGCCTTCCAAACGTTTGGCAACGAGTCTACGGGCGCAGGGGAGCCTGCCAAACGTTTGGCCGCGGGTCTACGCGCGTAGCATGCCCTTCCAAACGTTTGGAAGGCGGCCCTACCGCCGTGCTTTTTCGTTCGATAAACTCCTGATAGCGAATCCGATATTTTTCTACCTTACCGGCTCAACCATATTCCTCCCATCCTATGTTTTTACCCTTCTTAAAGAATCCGTTTGCTAGCAAAAACCTGAGCCGCGACAATTTCCGCGACCTGCTGCAGGGCCACCTCAGTCGCCTGACCAGCCAGAACAAGGCGGGCCGCTACTCGGCCATGATTAGCAGTCTGCAACCCCACCAGGCGGCCTACCACGCCCTGCTGGGCGCGCAGGACGAAAACCTGGGCCAGCGCCTGGGCAAAACCGACACCGTGGAAGAGCTGCTGGCCGAGTTTAAGAGCTTTGCCAAAGAAGAATTGATCCTAGAAGTAGAGTACCAGTTTAAGCGCAAAAAGCCCAACTCCGAAGCCCTGACGGCCTTTCTGCCCCGGGGCCGCAAGGAGTACAGCGCGGCTACGCTGCTCACCCTGCCCACCCTGCTCCAGCGCACGGCCACCCTCACCGCCCAGTATAAGGACGACCTGGGCCAGGCCCTGGCCCAGCGCGCCGCCACCCTGCAAGCCGCTTACACCACCGCCCGCGACGACCAGGGCGAGGCCAAAGGCGACGTGCAGGGCGACTCCAAGGAAGAGAAAAAGCTCCGCAAAGCCACCGCCCGCCAGCTTAAGCTCAATTTGCTGGACCAGGTGAAGCTCCACATCGACGAGCCCGAGGCCGTGCTGGCCCTGTATGACCCCAAGTGGTTCACGAAGCCGGCCAAGGCCTCTGAGAAAAAGTCGAAACAGCCGTAGAACGATGTAGAGACGCAACCTTGCGTCTCATCGTTGAACGACAATCGTCTGGTAAACAACATCCGCAACGATTGAGACGCAAGGTTGCGTCTCTACCCCGTGCTGCTAACTCAAAGGCCGCCGCTGGATTCAGCGGCGGCCTTTTGCGTGCGGTTGGCCCGCCGGAACGTAGCGCGAACTTTGTAGTTCGCGTGGCTGAACGATAATCGTTGCAGCGGCGCGGGGTACGCGAACTACAAAGTTCGCGCTACTGGTCGCGCTACGGCCCGGGGGCCTACCTCCCCCAGAAAGGCTACCTTCGCAGCACCCAATTTTCCCACCCACCCAACCTTTTCCCGTCATGACCAACCGTCAAGACCATGCCCACATCAACGGGCAGCCGCTCCACCCCGAGAGTTTGATGATGAGCTACGGCTACACCCCCGCCTGGAGCGAAGGCGCCATCAAGCCGCCCATTTTCCAGACCTCAACTTTCGTCTTTAAGAACGCCGAGGAGGGCAAAGCCTTTTTTGAATTGGCCTACGGGCTGCGCCAGGCCAACCCCGACGAGGAAATGGGGTTGATTTATTCCCGCCTCAACAACCCCAGCCTCGAAATCCTGGAGCACCGCCTCACCCTCTGGGACGGGGCCGAGGAAGCCGCGAGTTTCGCCTCGGGCATGGCCGCCATCAGCACCACCCTGCTGGCCCTGCTCCAGCCCGGCGACGTGGTGCTGCACTCCGAGCCCGTGTACGGCGGCTCCGACTTCTTCCTCAAGAACGTGCTGCGCAAGTTCGGCATCGAGGCCCAGGGCTTTTTGCCCACCGCCACGCCCCAGGAACTCGAGGCCCAGGCCGCGGCCATTGCCCCCGGCCGCCTGGCCATGATCTTCGTCGAGACGCCGGCCAACCCCACCAACCACCTCGTGGACCTGGAAGCCTGCGCCGCCCTGGCCCGCAAGTATGGCAGCCCCGACAAGCCCGTGCGCCTCGTGGTCGATAATACCTTCCTGGGCCCCGTGTTCCAGCACCCCCTCAAGCACGGCGCCGACGTGGTCCTGTACTCGGCCACCAAGTTCCTGGGCGGCCACTCCGACCTGATTGCGGGGGCCGCGCTGAGCAGCAAAAGCCTGATGAAGGAAATCAAGGCCATGCGCACCTTTATGGGCACCATGTGCGACCCCAACACCGGCTGGATGCTGATGCGCAGCCTCGAAACCCTGAAGCTGCGCATGGAGCGCGCCGCCACCTCGGCCCAGGTTATTGCCGACTGGCTCCGGGCCCACCCCCTGGTAGCGCGCACCTACTACCTGACCCACCTCGAGCACTGCCCGGCCCAGCAGGACATTTACCGCCGCCACTGCCTCTCGCCCGGCTCCATGATTTCGTTCGACATCCGGGGCGGCGAGGCCGAGGCGTTCCGCTTCCTCAACGCCCTGAAGCTGATCAAGCTGGCCGTGAGCCTGGGCGGCACCGAAAGCCTGGCCGAGCACCCCGCCACCATGACCCACTCCGACATTACCCCCGCCGACCAGCTCGAAATGGGCATCACCTCGCAGATGATTCGCCTCAGCATCGGGGTGGAAGACCCGCAGGATTTGATGCTGGATCTGAGCCAGGCCTTTGCGGCCGTGGGCCTGCCCAAAGAGGTGCGCGTGGCCGAGCTGGCGTAGAAGCATTGCCTACCATGGGCCCAAAAGCCCGCCGCTGGACGTCAGCGGCGGGCTTTTTTGTTTGCAATTGCTGGAATAAGTGGCTTTCTTTCAAAAATATCCACTCCGCCCTATATGGACAGCACTTCGGCCTCCACCTTTGCTATTGACCTCGCCCTGGCCCAACCCGGGCCCGGAGCCACAGCCCACACCCCCGGACACGGCCCGACCACCTGCCTGAACTGCGGCACGCCGGTGCCCGAGCGGTTCTGCGGGCACTGCGGGCAGGATGCCCACCATACCCACCGCCTCAACCTGGCCCACATGCTGCACGAGATTCCGCACAGCATCTGGCACGTGGACAAGGGCATTCAGTACTCGCTCTGGAACGTGCTGACCCGCCCCGGCCCCACCATCCGGAGCTACCTGGCCGGGCAGCGCAAGTACCACTTCCCGCCCCTGTCCCTGCTGCTGCTCGTGACCGGGACCTTCGCCTTTGTTTCCGCCGTGCTGCACATCGACATGATGCCGCCCCGCGACCCGGCCATGCCCGAGGCCATGTGGCAGATGCAGAAGGACGTGACCAGCTTTATGGCCAAATACATGAGTTGGGTGTACGTGGCGCTGGTGCCGGTAATAGCCGCCTTTGCCCGCCTGTTTCTGCGGCGCGGCGGCTATAATTACGCGGAGTGCCTGGTCATTGCAGCTTTTATCACGGCGGTCTGCAACTTCCTGACTCTGCTGTCCCTGCCCATTATATATTTCTACTCCGGCACGGCGCAGGTGCAGCAGGTGACCTACCTCGTCTCCGCCATCAGCCTGGGCTACGCTACCTGGGCCTACGGCTCCATGCTGGCCCATACCGGCCTGGGCCTGGTGGGGCGGCTGCTGCGGGGCTTCTTCCCCTTCGTGCTGGGTGTTTTCCTGCCATCCATGCTGGCTGGAATGCTGGCCGTGGGCCTGAATTGGGACGCCTTCAAAAAGAACGCGCAGGAACAGCAGCGGCTTCAGCAGCAGCAGGCCAAGCCGGCAGTTCCCGCCCATTAAGCGCCCCTGCTTTCGGACTACCTACAATAGAAAAGCCCGGCACTGCAGCGCAGCGCCGGGCTTTTCTATTCATTCTGTAACGGCTGGCCAGTAGCACGAACTTTAGCTTCGCTGACCTTCGGTTGTAGTTCGCGTACCAGAACAACGCTACCGGCGCGGGGCACGCGAACTACAAAGTTCGCGCTACGACGCGCTACAACCTATTGACCCAGCACCATGGCAAACACCAGCGGCGCGACGATGGTAGCGTCCGACTCGATGATGAACTTGGGCGTGTCCTGGCCCAGCTTGCCCCAGGTGATTTTCTCGTTGGGCACGGCGCCGGAGTAGGAGCCGTAGGAAGTGGTGGAGTCCGAAATCTGGCAGAAGTAGCCCCACAGCGGCACCGAGGTGCGGCCCAGGTCCTGGTGCAGCATGGGGACCACGCAGATGGGGAAGTCGCCGGCAATGCCGCCGCCAATCTGGAAGAAGCCCACTTTGCTTTCCTCGGTAGCCTGCTGGGTGTACCAGTCGGCCAGGTAAATCATGTACTCGATGCCGGTGCGCACGGTGTGCACGTTCTGGATGTCGCCCGAAATAACGTGGCCGGCGAAGATGTTGCCCAGCGTGGAGTCTTCCCAACCGGGGCAGATGATGGGCAGGTTTTTCTCGGCGGCAGCCAGCATCCAGCTGTCCTTGGGGTCAATCTGGTAGTACTGCTCCAGCTCGCCCGACTTGAGGATCTGGTAGAAGAACTCGTGGGGGAAGTACCGCTCGCCGGCTTTGTCGGCCTGCTCCCAGAACTTGAGCACCGAGTGCTCGAGGCGGCGCATGGCCTCCTCTTCGGGAATGCAGGTGTCGGTTACGCGGTTCATGTGGCGCTCGAGCAGGGCCTGCTCGTCGGCGGCCGTCAGGTCGCGGTAGTGGGGCACCCGCTCGTAGAAGTCGTGGGCCACGAGGTTGAAGATATCCTCTTCCAGGTTGGCACCGGTGCAGCTGATGATTTGCACCTTGTCCTGGCGGATGAGCTCGGCCAGCTGGATGCCCATTTCGGCGGTGCTCATGGCCCCGGCCAGGGTAATCATCATCTTGCCGCCTTCGGCCAGGTGCTTGTTGTAGCCTTCGGCGGCGTCAATCAGGGCAGCGGCGTTGAAGTGGCGGTAGTGGTGCTTAAGGAAGTTCGTTACGTTCATCGAATCAGAGGTTCTGAGGTAGTGGGTGTGCGGTTTACAATCAAATTACAACCGGGAATCGTTCAATGGCGGGGCGCTATACCCAAGATTCTGAATAGCGTACCATTGCGGCTGGGTTGCTCACAAAAGTAGGGGTGAAAAGCCAGTTCCCCTCCTTTCAGCAAGGAGGGAAACGGACTAGCTTTTTAGCCTTAGCTGGGCTGCTCAATCATCAGATTGTGATTGGTGTAGATGCAGATGTCGGCGGCAATGTGCAGGGCATCTTCCACCATCTGGCGGGCCGTGAGGTGGGGCGCGTGCTTTTTCAGGGCCAGGGCGGCAGCCTGGGCGTACATGGCCCCCGAGCCGATGGCGGCCACGTCGGAGTCGGGCTCCAGCACGTCGCCAGTGCCGGCAATGATGAGCAGCTCGTCCTTGTCGGCCACCACCATCATGGCTTCGAGCTTGCGCAGGTACTGGTCTTTGCGCCACTCCTTGGCCAGCTCAATGGCGGCCCGGCGCAGCTGTCCGCCGTAGCCGTTGAGCTTTTCCTCGAACTTGTCGAGCAGCATGAAGGCATCGGCGGTGGAGCCGGCGAAGCCCGTAACGACTTTGCCATCCTGGAGCTTGCGGACCTTGCGTACGTTGCTTTTGGCCACGTGCTTATCCATGGTGGCCTGGCCATCGGCGCCGAGGGCAATTTCGCCGTTGTGGCGGATGCCAAGCACGGTAGTGGAGCGGATTCTCATTATTTATTGCTTGCGGATTGTTGACTGTTGATTGTTGATTGGTGTTGCGTAAGGCCGTAAACAAGGCAGCTGGCTCTCAGTTCAACCCGAACCGACAGCCAGCTGCCAACAATCAGCCTTCAACAATCAACCAGTGACTTAGAAACGGGCCTGCAATTTAGCAAAGTAAAACCGACCGTTCGCGCCCATCTGCACCGGGTCCCAGGCGCCGCCGGTTTCGGTGAGCTGCGGATCAAACAGCGTGGGGTAGCGGTTAAACAGGTTGGTGCTGCCCACCGCCAGCTGGATATGGTCGCTGAGCGAGTAGCTCAGGGTAAGGTCGGTGGTGATGCGCTTCTGGTAGTTCATCGGGTCGCCGTTCCAGTCGATGAGCGTGACTTTGTCGAAGCGCACGAAGCGCAGCAGGGCGCCCCACTTGCTGACTTTGTAGTCGAAGGTCAGGTTGATTTTGGACGGCGGAGCCGAGGCTTTCACGAAGGCCTGCTCCCGGGGCCCGAAAAACTCCTCTTCCCGGCCCGTAAGGCGGCCCGAGGTCTGCACCCGGTCAATTTTGAGTTCGTTGAAGTTGGCAGCCAGGGTCGAGTTCAGACGGCCCCCGGCGCCCAGCGTAGCCGTGTGGTTCAGCACCACGTCCAGGCCCAGGGAGCGGGTATCGGCGGCGTTGGCGAAGAACTGGGCCTGCCCCACGCGCAAAGCCTCCAGGTCGGGGCCAATGACGGGGTCGTCGGAGGAGAACTGGCTGGTGAGCACCACCCGGTCCTTGACCTTGATGTAGTAGCCGTCCAGGGTCAGGCTGAGTGAGGAGCCAATGCGGCTGGTCAGGCCCACGTTGGCGCTGTTGGAAGTTTCCTGCTTCAGGCTCGGAATGCCCAGCTTCTGGGTTACGGCGCTGTTGTTGCGGGCCAGCAGCACTTCCACCGGCTCGCCACCGATGAAATTGGTGAAGGTGGAGTTGAAGTTGATCTGAGCCAACGACGGGGCCCGGAAGCCGGTGCTGTAGGTGCCGCGCAAGGTCAGAAACTCAGTCAGGTTGTAGCGGGTCGAGGCTTTGTAGTTGAGCGTGCTACCGAAGTCGGTGTAGTTCTCGAAGCGCAGGGCGGCAGCCAGCAGCCACTGAGGGGTAATACTCAGCTCAGCATCCACGTAGGCCCCGAAATTGTCGCGCTGGGCCTTGATTTCGTCCTTAGACTGGAAGCCCGGGAAGCCCTGGGAACCGGGAGCCGCCTCGGGGTTTACCGAAAACGTGTCCCAGGAAGCCCGCTCCCCGGCAAAGAGCGAATACCACTCGCGGCGCCACTCGGCCCCGGCTGCCAGGTTGAGGCCCTGGAGCACGGTCTTGTAGTTGCGCGTCAGTCCCAGACTCACCACGTCCTGCTGCAGCTGGAAGCCGCCGGCGTCGAAGGTGGTGGGCGAAGTCGCGCCCAGGGTGGCATTCAGGGAGTTTTCCACCCCGTATTCGAAGCGGTTGGAGCCAAAGTTATTGCTCAAATCCAGTTCCCAGCCCGCGGTGCCGAGCAGGGTTTTCACGCCTACTACTGCCGAGGCGTCCCAGATGTCGCTGGTAATGACGGGGTCAAAGCCGTTGGGGTAAATGGCGGGCACATTTCGGTCGTCGTCGGCAAAGCGGGTCCAGGCGTAGGCGTCGCCCCGACGCTTGTTGGCCCCACCAAACACGTAGATGTGGGCCCGGTCGCTGAGAGCAAACTTGGAGTTGAGATAGGCCGAGACGTTCGACACTTTCGGGTCGCCGTACTCGCGGCGGGCCAGGCCGTCGGGAGCCGGCACGGCGGCGCGCTGGGTGTGCTGGCGCTGGTTGAAATCGAGCGTGGCGTTGACAAAGCTGCCGCCCTGACCCAGCCCAATACCGTAGTTGAGGTTAGCGTTGAAGTTGCCGCCGTCGAATTTCTGGTCGTCGCGGCGGTATTTGGCGTCGTAGGCCCCGTAGTTTACGTTGGCCGTCAACTCATCCACCGAGCTTTTGAGCACGATATTGATGACGCCGGCAATGGCATCGGAGCCGTACTGGGCGGCGGCCCCGTCGCGCAGAATCTCGATTCGCTCGATGCTGGCGGCCGGAATGACGTTCAAATCGGTGCCGGTGTTGCCGCGCCCGCGCGAGCCAAACAGGTTTACCAGGGCCGACTGGTGCTGGCGCTTGCCGTTGACGAGCACCAGGGTCTGGTCGGGGCCCAGGCCGCGCAACGAGGCCGGGTCCACGTGGTCGGCCCCGTCGGAGCCGGTCTGGCGGTTGGAGTTGAAGGACGGGGCCACGAATTGCAGCAGCTGGTTCACATCGAGCTGGCCGGTTTTAGTCGTCACCTCCCGCAAATCGATGATGTCGACTGGCGAAGGCGAGTCGGTTACCGAGCGGTTTTGGCTGCGGGAGCCCACCACCTGCACCGTGCCCAGGCTGGTGGTAGCCTCGGCCAGGCTCACGCTGATTTCCCCGCTGCCGGCCGTTACTTCCTGGGAGGTAAACCCGATGGAGCTAATGAGCAAGCGCGGGCTGCTGGCGCGCGACGAAAGCGTGAAACGGCCCGCATTATCGGTGGCCGTGCCGTTGTTGGTTCCCTTTTCGACCACCGTGGCCCCGATGATGGGCCGACCCGCGGCATCCTTTACCACCCCACTCAGCGTCTGACTTTGCCCCCAGGCCGTGGCACTGGTCAGGCACATGGCTACTGCAACTACATTCTTGCGCATACTCCGATTACACTGGTGAATACTGCGGGACCGTGGCAAAAACAGCCCCTAGCGGCAAGTATAGGCTTTTTACAATGAAGTAGGCTGGTCAATAAAAAAACCAGCCGGTTAGGGCTGGTTTTTTGGGGATTGGTAAGAAAGCAAGCTTCCCGTTATCAGATCAGCATTTTCATAGGATCTTCCAACAGAGCCTTCAGCGTCTGCAGGAAAGCCGCGCCCGTCGCGCCGTCCACCACGCGGTGGTCGCACGACAGGGTTACTTTCATCACGTTGCCGATGGCCAGAGCCCCGTCTTTTACCACGGCCGTCTGCTTGATGCCGCCCACGGCCAGGATGCAGGCATCCGGGGGGTTGATGATGGCCGTGAATTCCTCGATGCCGAACATGCCCAGGTTGGAGATGGTGAAGGTGCTGCCCTCCCACTCGGCGGGCTGTAGCTTCTTGCTCTTGGCTTTGCCGGCCAGCTCTTTCACCTCAGTGGCAATAGTAGCCAGGCCTTTGCCGTCGGCGTTGCGCACCACGGGCACCAGCAGGCCTTCGTCCACGGCCACGGCCACGCCAATGTTGACCACCTTGTTCTGGCGGATTTTGTCGCCGAGCCAGGAGGAGTTGACGGCCGGGTGCTGCTTCAGGGCTACGGCGGCAGCTTTGATAACCAGGTCGTTGAAGCTGAGCTTCACCGGCGACAGGGTATTGAGCTGGGTGCGCACCTCCATGGCCCGGTCCATCAGGATTTCCATCGTCAGATAGAAATGCGGGGCCGTAAACAGGCTTTCCGAAAGGCGGCGGGCAATAACCTTGCGCATCTGCGACACGGGCGTGTCGACGTAGGTGCCGTCGGCTGGTTGTTGATTGTTAGTTGTTGGTTGTTGGGCGGCTGGCGCAGTAGCTTGCGGAGCAGCGGCCGCGGGAGCCGGAGCAGCCTGGGGCGCGGCAGCCGGAGCAGCGGCGGGCTGAGCAGCCGGGGCGGTGCCGGGCTGGGCGCTTTCCAGGTCGCGCGACACGATACGGCCGTTTTCGCCCGAGCCTTTGATGGTGTTCAGGTCGATGCCTTTCTCGCGGGCAATGCTCTTGGCCAGCGGGGAGGCAAACAGGCGGCCACCGGTGGTAGTAGCGGCCTGGGGTGCAGCAGCGGCAGCCACCGGCGCCGCCGCCGGGACCGAAGCCACTGGAGCAGCAGCGGGAGCAGCCTCAGCGGCAGCCGGAGCCGGAGCGGCCGCGCCACCCGACTGCCCGCCGAGCAGGCTCTGAATGTCGGCGCCTTCCTCGCCAATGATGGCCAGGATGCCATCCACGGCTACGGCTTCGCCTTCTTTGGGACCAATGTAGAGCAGCGTACCATCGTCGTAGTTTTCCAGCTCCATCGTCGCCTTATCGGTTTCGACTTCGGCCAGCACGTCGCCGGACTTCACTTTGTCGCCAACTTTTTTCTGCCAGGAGGCAATGGTGCCTTCCGTCATCGTGTCGCTCATCTTGGGCATCCGGATGACGGTGGCTTTTTTACCGTTGCCGGCCGGGGCCGAGGCAGCCGGAGCAGCCGCTACCGGGGCCGGCGCGGGTGCCGCAGCGGGCGCAGGAGCCGGAGCCGCCACTGGAGCGGGAGCAGGCTCTGCGGCGGGGGCCGGAGCGGCCGCCGGGGCGCTGCCACCCTGAATCTGGCTCAGCAGGCCGGAAATATCTTCACCTTCCTTGCCGACAATGGCCAACACGCCATCGACGGGCACGGACTCGGTTTCTTTGGGACCAATGTAGAGCAGGGTGCCGTCTTCGTAGTTTTCCAGCTCCATCGTGGCCTTGTCGGTTTCTACTTCGGCCAGGATATCCCCGGATTTGACTTTATCACCCACCTTTTTGAGCCACGCCGCAATGACCCCTTCGGTCATGGTGTCGCTCATTTTGGGCATTTTTATGATTTCGGCCATCTGCGTCTTCGAGTGTGTTGTGTAGGGTCAAAATTAGCCCGAAAATCTTCGGGTGCAAACAATAACGTAGGGTTCGGCTGCTGAGGCCCAACAGCGAATTTTCGCCCTCTTAGCAGCCAACCGCAGTATTGGCATATTGCTATTTGCCGGTCAGGCGGGCCCGTCGCGCTTTAGGAGCTTTTAACCCAACGACTTCCGCCCGGCGGCCTCCTAGCTGAGGCAGTTCTGCAGGTGGGTCACATCCAGAAAGCTGCTCACCGAAAACAGGCTGCCCGTGTAGTGCAGCTTGTAAAGGCACAGGTTGCGGTGCTCGAAGCTGTCCATGGCACTGAGCGGGTAGTGGAGCAGCTGGCAGAGCAGCACCCGCATGGCCCGGCCGTGCATGCACACCAGTACGGTTTCCTCCTCGGGCCGGCTGCGCAGCAGCTCAATAAAGGGCCGCTGCCGGGCCGCTACCTCGTCCGGACTCTCGCCGCCGAGCAGGCGGGCGTGGGTTTCGCCCCGCTTCCACTGCTGCAGCACGCCGTTGTATTCCTCGTCTTCCTCGGGCGTGATGCGCATGCCTTCGCGCACGCCCCAGCTAATCTCGTTCAGGCCCGCGTGTTCTTCGTGGGGCAAACCCAGGTCCAGAAAGCCCTGCACCGACTGGTGAGTACGCTTCAGGGTAGAGGTATACACCTTATCGAAGGGCAGGTGCTGATAGGCTGCGAAGAAGTGGGCCGCCTGCCGGTGGCCGGCCGCGTTCAGGTCCGAATCGACGCCCGAGCCCTGCACGATGCCGGCCACGTTGAAGTCGGTCTGCCCGTGTCGGATGAGGTATATTTTTTTGACGCTCACTTTCCCGCTAGCTTTGTTGTTTGGCCCCGAAAGTACTGCTTTTGGGCCCTGAATCCGTTTAATTCCGCACTTACCGCATGGCACATCCTACCGCCGACCTGGCCCAGCTCAACGCTTGGTGCCGCAATACGCTGGGCGAACACCTTGGTATTGAAATAACTGAAGTCGGCGACCAGCTGCTGGTGGGCCGCATGCCTGTCGACCGCCGCACGCACCAGCCCATGGGCCTGCTGCACGGCGGGGCCTCGGTAGCCCTGGCCGAAACGCTGGGCAGCATTGGGGCCGCCCTGCAGGTGGATGTACGCAAAAAAGCCTGCGTAGGGCTGGAAATCAACGCGAATCATATTAAGGGCGTGCACTCGGGTTGGGTGGTAGGCCGGGCCACGGCTCTGCACGTGGGCCGCAGCACCCAGGTCTGGGAAATCCGCATTACCCACGAGGAAACCGGCGTGCTGGTCTGCATCAGCCGCATCACGATGGCCGTAATTGACTTGCCGGCCAGCGCCGAGCCCAAAGCATGAGTCGGGCGCAGCCGCAGGTGGCAGCCTGGCCGGGCCCGGTGCCCGCCCCGCCGGAGCAGCTGCGGCAGCTGCTCACCTTTGCGTTGCGCCAGCAGTTGCCGGTAGCGGCCTGGCGGCTGCCCGGCACCGAGCACGTGCAGCTGTGTTTGAGCCTCTCGGCCGACGCGGCCCTGACGGGTTTGCCCCCGGCTCTGACGGCCGAGGCCCCGGCGGGCTTCGCCTTCTTCCCCTTCCGCGACTCGGACCACAACCCGGCCCTGTTTCTGCCGGCCCACGTGTACTGGCACGCCGAAGCTCCCGACCAGCTCCACCTCGACCCCGCCGACAGCGGAGCCAGCCAGCTGCTGGCGTTTCTGGCCACCGAGCACACCGACGACCTGACCCCTCTGCCCTGGCACCAGAGCACCCAGCCGGTGCCGCACACGGCCAGCCAGCAGGAATATTACGAGCTGGTCGAAACCGGCGTGGACGCCATTAAAAGCGGGCAGGTGGTGAAAGTGGTGTCGTCGCGGGCGGCACGGCGGCCTCTGCCGGCAGGTTTCGACGCGCTGCGGGCCTTTGGCGAGCTGTGCTCCCGCTACCCGCGGGCCTTTGTATCGGTGGTGAGTGCGCCGGGCGCGGGCACCTGGCTGGGCGCCACCCCGGAAGTGCTGGTGGAAGTAGATGAGCAGGGCGTGTTCCGGACTATGGCCCTGGCCGGCACCCAGGCGTTGGCCCCGGGGGCCCTGCCCCACCATGCCATCTGGCGGCAAAAGGAAATCGAGGAGCAGGCCCTGGTGGCGCGCTACATCGTGAGCTGTTTTAAGCAGCTGCGCCTGCGCGAATACGAGGAAACGGGCCCCCGCACGGTGGTGGCGGGCCAACTGCTGCACCTGCGCACCGACTTTGCCGTGAACCTGCACCAGGTACCCTTCCCCACCCTGGGCACTGACATGCTGCGCCTGCTCCACCCCACCTCGGCCGTGGGCGGCATGCCCAAACAGGCGGCCCTGCACTTTCTGCAGCAGCACGAAGGCTACGACCGGGCCTACTACAGCGGTTTTCTGGGCCCCGTGAACCTACCCCAGGCTGGCGTTTCGCGCTTATTCGTGAACTTGCGCTGCCTGCAACTTCGCCCCCACGAAGCCGTTCTGTACGCGGGCACCGGCCTCACCGTCGACTCCGACCCCGAGCGCGAGTGGCAGGAAACGGAAATGAAACTAAGCACGATTGGCGCCATCTTACGGTGAATGAGTGACGTGGTGAATGAGTGAGTCGTCGTTCCATTGGCGCCAATATGCGCAGAACAACTGCTTCTCCTTACCTATTTCACAACTTCACTCATTCACAACTTCCCCGATGCAGGCTGTTTATAATATTGCGGAAATCTGCGCGCAGATGGGCATTACCGACGTGGTGTTGTCGCCGGGCTCCCGGTGCGCCCCCCTGACGATTTCCTTTGCCCGCCACCCCCGCATCCAGGTGCGCACCGTGCCCGACGAGCGGGCCGCGGCCTTTATCGGGCTGGGCCTGGCCCAGAGTCAGCGGCGGGCCGTGGCCCTGGTGTGCACCTCGGGCACGGCGGGCCTCAACTATGCCCCGGCCGTGGCCGAAGCTTATTTTCAGCAGATTCCGCTGGTGGTATTTACCGCCGACCGGCCCCCGGAGTGGATAGACCAGCTCGACGGCCAGACCATCCGGCAAACCGACCTCTACGGGGCCCACGCCAAGGGCACGTTCACGTTTCCGGCCGACACCTCGCATCCCGACGCCAAATGGCACTCGGCCCGGATTGTATCCGAAGCCATTAACCTGGCCCAGCAGTTTCCGGCCGGGCCCGTGCAGGTAAACGTGCCACTGCGGGAGCCTTTTTACCCCAAAGCCGGCGAGGAGCTGGTTTTTGAAACAGTGCGCGTGATTCAGGAAACGGGCAGCCAGCCTATGCTGTTGGGGCCCGAACTGGTAGCCCTGCGCCACGCCCTGCGCCAAACGCCCCGGGTGCTGGTCGTGGCCGGGCAGCACCACCACACCGACGCCCTGCTGCTGGCCCTGCGTCAATTTACGGCCGCCTACCAGATTCCGGTCGTGGGCGACGTTATTGCCAACCTACACCAGCCCGTGGGGGCCAACTACGACCTGCGCACGGCCCCCCTGAGCAAGCAGGACGTGTTTATGGCCGTGCCCGAGCGGGGTCTGAAGGAAGCTCTGCGGCCCGATCTGCTCATTACTTTCGGCCAGTCCTTAATTTCCAAGGCCCTGAAGCTCTACCTGCGCGACTCCCAGCCCACCCAGCACTGGCACGTGCAGGAAGCCGGTCCCGTGGCCGACACGTTCAAGTCTCTGACCCGCATTATCCGCCTGGAGCCAACCTCGTTTTTTGAGCTGCTGGTAGCCACCGACTATTCCCTGTTTGGTGGTCTGACCTCGGCCGAGGATACGGCCGCGGCGAAAGGAATTGGTACCACGGATAATATAAAAAGCCCTGAGCGTGCTGCTGGTTCGACTCCTAGCGTGCCCCCGCCGCGGCTGACCTGGCCGACCAGCGGCTGGGCCCTGACGGAAAAAGACGCGGCGGCCAAAGCCGCTTACCTGACGCCCTGGTACAAAGCCGAAAGCTGGGCTAAGGAGTTTTTGGCCGAGTTTCTGGCCCGGCCCGACCAGCCCTTCAACGAATTCACGGCCTTTCACCACGCCCTGCGCCACCTCACCGACGGCACGGCTCTGCACCTGGCCAACAGCATGGCCGTACGCTACGCCAACATTCTGGGCTTGCCGGGAAACCGTCGCGTGGAGGTATTCGCCAACCGTGGCACCAGCGGCATCGACGGCTGCACCAGCACGGCGGTGGGCGCGGCCCTGGCCCAGCCCGACCGGCCCGTGGTGCTGCTGACTGGCGACGTGGCCTTTTTCTACGACCGCAACGCCTTCTGGCAGAATTACCCCACCCCCAACCTGCGCGTGATTCTGTTTAACAACCACGCCGGGGGCATTTTCCGCCTTATTGATGGGCCACGGCAGCAGCCCGAGCTGGAGGAATTCTTCGAAACCCACCAGCCCCTGACGGCCGAAAATACCTGCCGCGACTTTGGGCTGCGTTATTTCACGGCCAGCACCTTTGCCGAGCTGAAGTTGGCGCTATCCGCTTTCTTTGCACCCGTAAGCGGCGCGGCGCTGCTGGAAATCACCACCGACAGCGCTACCAACGCCGCTTTCTTCGAAGAATACCGCAAAGCAGTCCGCACTTCCTTCTCTTGAATAGCTCTGCCGGCCGCCGCGAAAACCTCTGCTTCCTCCCCGGGTTAATTTCGTAACAACGACATTTCCCGCCGAGGGCCGCTGAGGTAAACGCTGTGGCCCCCGGAGAAAAATCTGACCAACTATGGCTGAACAAATTACCTGGACCCCGATTAAGGAGTTCCGCGAAATCCTCTTCACCTTCCACGAGGGCATCGCCAAAATCAGCATCAACCGTCCGCAGGTCCATAATGCCTTCACCCCGCTCACGGTGCAGGAAATGATTGAGGCCATGGACATCTGCCGCAACCGCACCGACATCGGCGTGGTCATCCTGACTGGCGAGGGCGGCAAGGCCTTCTGCTCGGGTGGCGACCAGAGCGTGCGGGGCCACGGCGGCTACGTGGGCGAGGACACCGTGCCCCGCCTCAACGTGCTGGACCTGCAGAAGATGATCCGCTCGATTCCCAAGCCCGTCATTGCCATGGTGGCTGGCTGGGCTATTGGCGGCGGCCACGTGCTGCACGTCGTCTGCGACCTGAGCATTGCCGCTGAAAATGCCCGCTTCGGCCAGACCGGCCCCAAAGTCGGCTCCTTTGACGGGGGCTTCGGCGCTTCTTACCTGGCCCGGGTGGTGGGACAGAAGAAAGCCCGCGAAATCTGGTTTCTCTGCGACCAGTACGACGCGCAGGAAGCCCTGGACATGGGCCTGGTAAACAAAGTGGTGCCGCTCGAGCAGCTGGAAGCTACCACGGTGGCCTGGTGCAAGAAGATTCTGGAGAAAAGCCCGCTGGCACTGCGCATGCTCAAGTCCTCGTTCAACGCCGAGCTCGACGGGCAGGCCGGGATTCAGGAGCTGGCCGGCAACGCCACGCTGCTCTACTACCTGTCGGAAGAAGCCAAGGAAGGCAAAAATGCCTTTATCGAGAAGCGCACGCCCGACTTCTCGAAGTACCCCAAGTTTCCGTAACCGACCGTCGCTCGTTCGGCTATTTTAGCAACGGTCAGCTCTTTTCGCAGGAGCTGGCCGTTTTCTTTTCACATGGGGCTGGTCCCTCGCTATATTGCCGCCGCCTCACGTCCTAATTTCCGGCCCCATGAAATCCTTATTTATCCTGCTGCTGCTCAGCTTTTCGGCCGTTTCAATGACTCGCGCCCAGCAGGCCGCTCCGGTAGCCGCCGCGCCCGCCGGGCCGGACGCCAGCAAGGCAGTACGCGTCGTGGACGCCGCGTGCGGACAATGCCGACTGGGGCTGCCGGGCAAAAGCTGTGATTTGGCCATTCGCCTGGACGGCAAAGCTTATTTCGTGGACGGCACGACCATCGACTCGCACGGCGACGCCCACGCCGCGGACGGCTTTTGCCAGGCCATTCGCCAGGCCCGGGTGCAGGGCGAAATCGTCGACAACCGGTTCCGGGCCACTTACTTTCAGTTGCTGCCCGCCGCGCCCAGCGGTAAATAGTTGTCAGACCTCGTTGCCTTACTCGGGCAGCAGTTCGGAACCTACGCCGCCAAAGATGCCCTGGGGCTGGCCGCCATCCACTGTACCAACCACGACCTGACCACGGCTACTACCTGTATTACCACCACGAGGTAGGGCCCGTCGGCTCTATCTTGGCTCCAGTTTTTGGCTCCTTTTCGTTTTTCTCGCGTGGCAAATTCTGCCTTTTCCCGTTTTTGCGGCCTCCCGACTCGCGGCGCCGCCTTAGTGCTGCTGGCCCTGCTGGCAACGAGCGGCCGGGCCCAGCAGCCCGCCCCTCTGCAAGTACAGCGCCTCACCCTGCCCGCCGAGCTAGCCGCGCACAACAACCAGTTTTCGGGGCTTTATATCAGCCACAATCAGCTGTTTCTGCTGTCGGAAAGCCGTTTGCTGGACCAGGACCGGCCCGAGGGCAAAATTTACAGCATTGCGCTGCCCGACCTGGCACGCAAGCTCACCGACACGGCCTACGTGCTGCCCTACCGCAAATACCACCTGGCGGGTTTGGAGCAGCTCCAGGCCCGGATTGCGGCGGCCGGACAAGTGTACGAAGGCCTGGAAGCCCTGGTAATAACCGGCTCGACGGTGTATTTGTCGGTGGAAACGGCCACGGCCTCGTCCACTTGCTACCTGCTGCAAGGCCAGCTGCGCGACTCGGTGATACAGATGAATCCGGCTTTTCTACTTCCCGTGCCCAAGCCTACCGCCGCCGACGGCGCCCACATCTACAATGCCGGCTTTGAGGCGCTGGCGCCGAGCAAACGGGGCCTCACCGCCTTTTTTGAATTCAACTCCTTTCCCGCCGGCAGCTATGCCTACCCCATCCGCACCCCGCGCCAGGGCCCGGCCCGTTTGTTTCTACCCCAGCCGGTGCAGCCCCTACCCTTCCGCATTACGGACGTAACGGCGACGGGCAAAAACCGCTTTACGGCCCTGAATTACTTTTTCCGCGGCGAAGACGACAAGGTGTACCGCCCCGCCGACGCCGACCCGAACAGCGCCTTGGTAAAACCCGCGGGTACTTACCGCAGCTACTCCCGCCTGATTGTGCTGCGGCGCCGGGGCAAATCCTACACCTGGCAGCCCCTGGGCGAGTTTCCGGCCGAGTACATGGGCTACAATTGGGAAGGAATTGCGGCCTATCAGCAGGGCTATTTGGTCATCAACGACACCTACACGCCCCAGAAGCCCTACCGCTCGACGCTGCTCTACGTGCAACCCGGGCGGCCCTGAAACCACTGGCTTGAGTTGCCGCGCTGCCACGCTTTAGCGGCTAGCAATAGTGCCTGAGCCAGCAGTTTTTTCTAGCTTACTCACGAAATATCGGCCAGTCTACGTGGCCCACCTGATTTATCGTAATCTGCTTACTCGTATTCGTATGGCCAGCCGCTCCGCTAAAGTTACCGCCCCCGCGCCCCGCTCCACTGCCGCAACTCCGCTTTCCAATGCTCCTAGTGCCGCACTTACCGCGGCCGACAACCGCCCGGCAGCCGTGGCTCAGCGCCGCCTGCAGACCTTGGCCGATAACAGCCCACGGGTGCAGCAGGCCGCCCAGCTCCAGGCGCACGCCGACACGGGAGCAGCACCGGTGCCGCAGAAGGCCAACCGCACGGGCCTGCCCGACGAGCTCAAGGCGGGGGTGGAAAGCCTGTCGGGTCACTCCCTGGACGAGGTGCGGGTGCATTATAATTCCAGCCAGCCCGCCCAGCTGCAGGCCCACGCCTACGCCCAGGGCACCGACATTCACCTCGCCCCCGGCCAGGAGCAGCACCTGCCCCACGAAGCCTGGCACGTGGTCCAGCAACAGCAGGGCCGCGTGCAGCCCACCAGGCAGCTCCCAAACGAAGTGGCAGTGAACGATGATGCTGGGCTGGAGAGAGAAGCCGACGTGATGGGCGCTCGGGCACTCGGGCCAACCGCTGCTGCCACCCGGACCGGACCGGTCCAGCGCCAGATCTTGCCCCGCCAACTAATGCGGGCCGCACCAGAGGCGACTGCGGCTTCGGCTGTTTTGGCCAAGGAACCCGGCTGGACGCTTGAAGCCGTAGGGAGTGCCCGCCCGGCTCCGGCCGCCGCTTCTGGCTTACCGGTGCAGTGTGTGGGCGGCAAAAAATTTGGCTTGCAAGTGACCGGCGCTACAGATAATGTCACCGTTGCAGAAGGATTAGTGCGGTTAAAGCAAGTTCAAGCCGATTACAAACGGGAAATCAAAGAGGCAAAGCAAGCGGCGGCGCTCACCTTCAGCGGGGGCGACCAGGCCGACGTAACCCGGCAAACTGAATACAGCACGGCGCTAGCCGCCGCCGAAATGACCCCGGAAGGCCTGATCGACAAGCTGGCCGGGGGCCTGACAGTAGATAATGATATCATTTCCTACCAGGGGCAGGAAGTGGCCCGTATCCGGCGCGGGGCGGCGGCTTATCACGTCAGCACTCCGGCGGCCGGCGGCGTGGCGGCCGTCTACAAGCGCCACACCCTCAACGGCCCCAGTGCAAACGAATTTGTGGATGTCGGCGGGGAAAAGCTGCGGCGCTATGCCTGGCGCGGCATCACGCCCCCCGAACGGGCCGCTTTCCGCGCCAATACTCCCTTACGCCCTATGAACTCGGGCCGGGAAACGCAGGGGCAGATAGGATATAATTTCGACGACAGAACCGGCAGGCCCATAGAGCGCACCCGTAGCGGCACGAGCGTTACAGATCTGGAGTGGCTCAATAGCCATGCGGGTACTGCCCTGGGCGCCGTGCCAATGGATCAGCGGCTGCTGGCGTTTATGCAAACCCGCAAGGGTGTGGGCAAGCTTCTTTCCGCCACCTCAACTCCTAAGCCGATTACCTCCAACCACGGGGCCAGCTTCGCGGGCTACGGCCGCATTAAGGTTGATTTGGCGCGGGTACCCACGATCAACATTACCCACCATTACAAACAACCCGCCTTTACGGCCGGGGCGTTGAGTACAACAGTTGGGCGGCCCGGTAATATTCACCACCGTCTCGACTGGGAAACCAACCGGGCTAATGAAACGGTGCTACGTAACCGGGAGCTGCTACTGAGTGAAATTCCCAGCGCCGCCGTAGCCGAGCTTCAGGATACGCCGGAGCGCCAGGCCTATGAGCAGGAATTCAGCCGGCTTTACACGTCTAAATTCAAGGAGCTTTACCGGCAGGTAGTCCAGAATTCGGAGCTGGATTTCGGGGCCATTGTCGCACCGGACCCGGCCGTCATTCCATACCGGGAAGACCATTACAGCATAGTGCAGGCCCGGACCGATATTGATGTACCGACCATTACCGAGGAAGCCCGCGTGGCGGCGCAGCCCTTACTCGAGTATGGCGAAGCATACAATACCAGCTACGCCGATGGTTGGACTGCCGGTTATGAGGATGCCGCTTGGGAATCTACTTACGTCGCAACGCATGCGGCTGACGTCACGGCCATCAACGTTCCCGAAGCCCCTGACCCGGGCTCAATCCCCACCGGGGCGGGCCGGCGGGCCGGCCAAAATGATGGCCGGGCGGCGGGTAATACCGCAGGAAAACTTGAGGGAACTAACTACAGTGGCTAGGATGCCGAACAGGCAGCCGCGCATGGCCACCAAGACTGGCTTACCGGTCGGCCAGCCGCTGAAATAAAGGGGCAGGGGCCATTTTCGGAGCGCCCCAGGCTAGAATATCGAGGCGTACGCCGCACACCCTTCGCACCAGCCGAAGAAGTTACGCAGCCGCTCGTGCTTCGCCTGCTTCTTGAGGCGCTTGCGGGCTTTGCGGGCGGCCTCGGCGGCGCGGTCCGAGAGGGGCGCGGTGTGGTTGCGCAGGGTGAGGTAGCGGCGGAACACGAAGGTCCGGACCAAGGCAAACGAGCGGGAGGTGGTGGGCTGCATGGCGTTTGACGAGTTGGTGAAGCTTACCTAAGATACGATTTTATCCGCGGTAATGTCAAGCCCAAGCGGGCGGGGCAGCGCGGCCGTCCTGGCTTGCTGCGGCGGGCAAGTGCGGGAGTTTTGGCTATTTAGCGGCCGTAATTCTTGTGTCCGCTCATTTTTATTCGTCTGATTAGCCCCTCCTACTGTATGCGCGAATGGCTCCGCTCCGTGTCCAACTTTTTGAGTAACAAGAAAATTATTGCCATTGAAGTCAGAAAACAGAACCTGCGGCAGTATGGGGCCCGGGACCTGGACGGCTTCGACCTGACCCAGCCCGCGCGCCAGCCCACGCCCACCGAAATCCGGGGGTTGGCCACCGGCGCCATTCTGTTTTTCTACGGCGACAACCCCATCAAGCTTCTGCCCCAGCTCAAGCCCGCTGAGCGGGAGGAGCGCAAGGCCGCCACGGCCCAGTGGTGGGGCATTTACGGCACCGAGGATGCGCTGGAAGTGCTGCAGAACCTGCGCCGGGAAGGCCACCGCCACAAATTTCAGCAGCAGCTCAAGCACGAGTCGCTGCAGTGGTACAACCGGTTTGCGGCCCACCCCTTCCTGAAGTCGCGCACGGTGACCAACGTGGGGGCCTGGGACTACGCCCGGCTGGTGAACGTGGCCCGCTGGTGCTACGACTACGGCTACCTGAGCTGGGAGCAGGCCTGGCCGTTCATCGACGCGGGCACCCGCCTGGCCTTGCGCGACTACGACTCCTGGGACAGTTTTGCCGCCGGCTTCGTGGCGGGCCGCCTGCTGTGGGACGTGCACAACGACAGCCACGCCGACATTGCCGAAGTAGCCCGCTACTTGCTGGAGTCGCCCGTGAGCCTGTGGCGCGACATTCCCTGGCAGCCCTACCCGGTAGCATAAGCGCCCACCCCCGGTTTACCTTGCGGCTCCCCGCCCGGCCGCGGCAAGGGCGGCACCTTTCCCTCAGTTCTTTTGCATGAACCTTCGCACCCTACTGCTGCTGACCGTTTGGCCCGCTGGCTCCGGCCAGGCCCAGAACCCGCCCGTGACCAGCGTTATTCTCAACCCGACCGAGGTAGCGGCCCTGCTGCCCGAGGCCACCAAACAGGAGCTGAGCCTGGCTTACCCCATTTTCCGGGTGTACAAAAACACGGATAAAACGGGAGTCAGCTACTGCGTGCTGCTGGAAAGCCGGGACCGGCTCGACGAGAAAAAGGAGCCCATCAGCAGCCGGATCAAAGCCGTGACGCTGCGGCAGAACGGCCGCCAGCTAACCAAGAGCTGGGAGCTAAACGACTTTCTGGCACCCGAGAAGGAGGAGCAGTCCATCTGGTTCTGGACCAAGTTCGCCAGCTTCCAGGACTACGACCACGACGCGGTACTGGACCCGATTCTGGTGTATGGCACCGCGGCCCGGGGGGCCGATGACGGCCGGATCAAAGTCATTATCTATTACCGGGGGCAGAAAATAGCCCTGCGCCACCAGGCCGGCGACCTGGACATTCAGCGCAACCTGCAGGTCGACAAGGCCTTTTACACCCTGCCGGCCCCGCTGCAGGCGGCCGTGCGGCAAAAACTGGCGTTGCTCGAGCAGCGGGAGCTAACCATTCTGCCCCACGGCTGGCAGCAGGCCATGACCAAGAAGGCTACCTTCATCAACGACTCGTACTACAGCAGCAAGTAGCCGTCCGGGCGCAGTTCCCGACGATACATGCCTGATTTTCAACCCACGCCACATCGGGGAAGCTTTCCGGCGGGAGCTTCGTATGCAGTTCTGGTTGTATTCCGTGAATCTTTGCCGCCGACTTTTCCACTTTTTCTATGCCCACTACGCCCCTGCTCCCCGATTCTTTGCTGCTCAATGGCCGCGAGTTCCGCTACGCCGACATCAAGCAATACCCCGCCAACAGCCCCGTGGATCTGAACGGCTACGAGGCCAAGGTGCTGGATTTCTGCCGGCAGTGGCTGAACGGGGCCCTGGAATTCGGGCTGCGCACCTCGGGCTCCACCGGTAAGCCCCAGTCGGTGACGATGCGGCGGCGGCAGCTGGTGGCCTCGGCCCGCCGCACCGGCGACTACTTCGACCTGGGGCCCGGCGACCGGATGCTGGTGTGCTTGAACTGCGAGTTTGTGGGCGGCATGATGATGCTCGTGCGCGGCCTGGAGCTAAATCTGCACCTGACCATTGTGGAGCCCCACGCCGACCCGCTGGCCCTGGTGCCGCCCACGGCCGAGTTCGACTTTGCCTCCTTCGTGCCCCTGCAGATGCGCGAGGTGCTAACCCCGGCCAACCTGCCGCGCCTGAACCGCATGAAGGCCATTCTGGTGGGTGGGGCCACGGTGGAAAGCAGCCTGGAAAAAGCCCTGCAAACCCTAAAAGTGCCGGTGTACCTGACCTACGGCATGACCGAAACGGCCTCCCACATTGCCCTGCGCCGCCTCAACGGCCCCGACGCCACCCACTCTTACCGCGCCCTGCCCGGTATTCACATCGACCAGGACGCGCGCGGCTGCCTCACCGTGCGGGCCGACGTAACCGACGACCGGCTGATTACGACCAACGACCGGGTAAACCTGCTTGATGAGCACACCTTCGAGTGGCTGGGCCGGGCCGACTTCGTCATCAACTCGGGCGGGGTAAAGGTGCAGGCCGAAAAGGTGGAAAAGGTGCTGGAAGTGGCCCTGGCCGAGCTCAGCCTGCCCAATCGGCGCACCTTCGTGGCCGGCCGCCCCGACGCCCGCCTCGGCGAGCAGGTCACGGCATTTCTGGAAGGCACGCCGCTGCCCGAAGCTCAGGCCCAGCAGCTTATGACCCTGCTGGCCGAGCGCCTGGAGCGCTACGAGCGGCCCCGGGAGCTGGTGTACGTGCCCCAGTTTCGGACCACGGCCTCGGGCAAGCTCGACCGGCTTAATACGCTTCGGGCCACCGCCGCCTCCCGCCCCGACGCGCCCCACCGCTAACCGAAGCGCAGCTGCCCGGGCGGAGCAAGCGGCGGCGGAAGCCTGCGCGGGCTACCGGGGCCGCGGGGCTTTTACGCGCCGCCGCAGGCCGTCTGGCGCGGTGTAGGCCATTCGGTGCGGCCCACGCCCGGACGTTTAGCGCAAATCAACTTCTCACTTATGTGAAAAAAGACGTTGATTTGTACAACTTTCCACCGCAATTCCACTAATGAAGCGTACCTATATTTCGGTAGCCGCGCTGCTGCTGGCTGCCCAGCTGGGCGGCGGCTGCGCCAGCACTACGGCTACTACAGCATCATCAACGGCCGCTGCGGGCACCGCTCCCGGCGAAACCCGCTCCGAGCAGCGCCCAGCTCCGGCCCCCGCCGGCACCCTCAGCGCAGCCCCCTCCGAAGTGCTGGCGGCTAATCCCGCCGCCGGCTTCCAAGTTGTCAGTGAGCAATTTGCCGACCTGCGCGTGCTGCGCTACCAGGTGCCCGGCTTTGAAACCCTGGAGCCCCAGCAGAAAGAGCTGCTCTACTACCTCTACGAAGCGGCCCTGTGCGGCCGGGAAATTTCCTACGACCAGAATTTCAAGCACAACCTGCGGGTGCGCCGCACGCTGGAGGCCATCTGGCCCGCCAACCAGCAGCAGATTGCGGGCACCACCAACACCCAGCGCGTGGATGAGGCCAACAAGCTCAACATCTACACCAAGCGGGTGTGGTTCAGCAACGGCGTGCACCACCACTACTCCACCCGCAAGTTTGTGCCCGAGTGCAGCCCGGCCTACTTTGCCCAGCTGGTGAAAAGCGTGGAGCCCGGCAGCCTGCCCCTGGAAAAGGGCGAAACCGTGGACCAGTTTCTGGCCACTATTACGCCCATCATCTTCGACCCCAACGTATCGGCCAAGCGCGTCAACCAGGAAGCCGGCCAGGATTTGCTGACTACTTCGGCCAACAACTTCTACGAGGGCGTAACCCAGAAGGAAGCCGAGGATTTCTACGCCAAGAAGATTGATAAGAAAGACCCGCGCCCTATTTCCTACGGCCTGAACTCCAAGCTGATGAAGGGCGCCGACGGGCAGCTTGTGGAGCGCACCTGGAAGGTGGGCGGCATGTACGGCGAGGCCCTCACCCAGGTGGTGTACTGGCTGGGCAAGGCCGTGGACGTGGCCGAAACGCCCGAGCAAAAGCTGGCCCTGCAGCGCCTGGTGCAGTACTACACCACCGGTGACTTGAAAACCTGGGACGACTACAACACGGCCTGGGTGCGCGACACAAAGAGCCGCACCGACGTCGTGAACGGCTTTATCGAGGTCTACGGCGACCCGCTGGGCTACCGCGCCAGCTACGAGTCGGTGGTGTCGTTCAAGGATTTGGAGGCTACCAAGCGTATCAAGGCTATCGGCGACCAGGCCCAGTGGTTTGAGGACAACTCCCCGATTCTGCCCAAACACAAGAAAAAGAACGTGGTGGGCATCACGGCCAAGGTCATTACGACCGTGGTGGAATCGGGCGACGCGGCCCCGGCCACGCCCATCGGCATCAACCTGCCCAACGCCACCTGGATTCGCAAGGAGCACGGCTCGAAGTCGGTAAACCTGGGCAACATCGTGGACGCCTACAGCCTGGCCGACGCCGGCGGCTCGCTCGACGAGTTTGCCTACAGTGACGAGGAAAAAGCCCGGGCCCGCAAGTACGCCGGCCTGGCCGGCAAGCTCCACACCGACATGCACGAGGTAATCGGCCACGCTTCGGGGCAGATAAACCCCGGCGTGGGCACGCCCAAGGAAACCCTGAAAAGCTACGCCTCGGCCATCGAGGAAGGCCGCGCCGATTTGGTGGCCCTCTACTACCTGATGGACCCCAAGCTGGTGCAGCTGGGCGTGGTGCCGAGCCTGGAAGTGGGCAAGGCCGAGTACGACAACTACATCCGCAACGGCCTGATGGGCCAGCTGGTGCGCCTGCCCCTGGGCGAAACCGTGGAGGAAGCCCACATGCGCAACCGCCAGATGGTGGCCAAATGGGCCTACGAGAAGGGCAAAAAGGCCAACGTCATTGAGAAGGTGACCAAGAATGGCAAAACCTACTTCAAGGTGAACGACTACCAGAAGCTGCGGGGCCTGTTTGGGCAGCTCCTGCGCGAGCTGCAGCGCCTGACCAGTGAGGGCGACTACGCGGCGGCCAAAAACCTGATTGAAACCTACGGCGTGAAAGTAGACCCGGCCCTGCACAAGGAAGTGCTGGAGCGCTACGCCAAGCTCAACATTGCGCCCTACGCCGGCTTTATCCAGCCCAAGCTGGTACCCGTGGAGCAGGGCGGCAAAATCGTGGACGTGAAGCTGGAATACCCTTCCGACTTTGCCCAGCAGATGCTCGAGTACAGCCGCAAGTACAAGTTCTTACCTAACTACAACTAAGGCTTCGGGCCGACACCTACTTTCCCCATGAAAAAACTGCTCTTCCCGGCCTTCCTGCTGCTGGCCGGCACCCTGGCGGCCCCCGCGGCCCAGGCCCAGACCACTAACCTCAACGCGGCCCGCTACGAGTACTGCGAGCTGCTCAAAACCGAGTTTCTCAACGAGCCCACCAAAACCAAGGGCGGCGACATTTTCGTCGACTTCGGCTTTGGCTACGAAAAGCTCGGCGACAGTGACATGGCCAAGCGGGAAGTAGGCAAGCTGGAAGTGTTTTCGACCCCGCTCAGCACGCTCAACTACATGGGCAAGCTGGGCTGGGAAGTGGTGCAGGTGTACTCCTTGCCCAACGGCGTGAAAAACCAGCAGGCCACCCACATCCTGCTCCGCCGCCTGACTACCTCCTCGGGCCCGAAGTAGTTTTCCACTGCGTACAAAAAAAGCCGGCCTTCCGTACGGAAAGCCGGCTTTTTTGCGTCCATATGAGCTTGCAGAAACTGGCAACTCACCATCTCACTCTTCGTAGCGGAAGTGCTGCTGGGAGAAGAGCTTGCGCTTGAAGCGGGCGGTTTTGTACAAGTCGCCCAGAAACAGCTTGACCCGGCCGTAGAAGATGGGGCCGTCGAGGGCTTCGTCGAGGCTGTGCTCCACGAACAGGGTTTCGCGCCAGCCCGCTCCCACCCCGATGCCAAACCAGGGAAACACCCGGAAGTGGCTCGAGGCCGAGGGCTCCAGCACCCACACCGTGGATTTGGCGTCCTTGCTTTTGGCACCGTTGGGCTCCTCAAAGCTGGTAAAGAAGCGGCCCACGCCCAGCTGCAGCGGGGCACTAAGCTCCCAGCGGTTGGACCGAATAAAGAGGTACTCGGCGTAGGCGGCCACGTAGCGGAAACGCAGCTCGGCCCGGGTGCCGCTGGGGTAGTGGGCCGGCACTTCTTCCTGGGACGGAATGCCGTTCGAGAGTAAATAGCCCCCGGCCCCGGCCCGCAGCCGCCCCCGCCACTCCACGGCCAGCTTGAGCCCATTGATGCCCACAAGCTTACCGTCGATGATGGAATAGCGGTTATCAAACTGAAATACGATGCGGCGGTGGGCCTGCCGGGTAGTGGCCGAAACTGAATCGGGCTCAGCCGCCGCCGCCGACTGGGCCGCCGCGGGCAAGGCTCCGGCCAACGCTCCCAGGAGCAGCCAACTCTTCAACGCGTGGTTCACGGGCGCAAAGTACGAAAGGAGAAGCGGGGAGTTGTACATAACTCACCCCGCTGGTTTGGCCGGTTCACCCCCGGCCCGGGTTGCTTCACCCGGTTTGCGGCTGGATAACCGCCGGCCGCTGCCGAAGTTTGGGCCTTGCTAACCGTTACTCGACCCCGATGGTTTTGACTCCCGAATCCTTGTTTCACGTGGCCGGCAACCTGGTGCTGCCGGGCTGGCTGCTGCTGATTTTTGCCCCGCGCTGGCGCGTCACGCGCTGGGTGGTGGGCAGCGGGGCACTGCCCCTGCTGCTGGCCGGGCTCTATGCCGCCTGCATCGGCTGGCACTATCTGGGCGGCGCGGCTTCGCAGGGCGGCTTTGGGTCGTTGCCGGAAGTGGCGGCCCTGTTTCAGGACCCGTGGGCGTTGCTGGCGGGCTGGGTGCACTACCTCTGCTTCGATTTGGCCGTGGGCGCCTGGGCTAGCCGCGACGCCCAGCGCCGGGCCGTACCTCACCTGCTGCTGGTGCCCACGCTGGTGCTGACCTTCCTCTTCGGCCCGGTCGGCTTTCTGCTCTACCACGCCCTGCGCCGCTTCTACCCGCAGCCGGCCCCAGTGGCCCCGGTCCTGGCCTGATTGTCTGCTTTTCCAACCTTCACTCCTGTTTTGGCTATGAAAACGCTCGTTCTTTCTTCCAGCTTGTCTACTTCGTCCCTTGCCCCCACGCCCGTCACCGGCGGCCCGCTGCGCCAGTGGCTTACGGTACTGCACCGCGTCAACCCCGTTCTGTCCGGGGCCGGGTGGGTGCACGTACCCTTGGTGGTGCTGGCCCTGGCCCTGCTACCCTTCGACGACCGGGTCGTGCTGGGGTTGAACGTGTGGCTTAAGCCCCTGAAATTTGCGTTGTCCGACATTATCTACCTCTGGTCGTTGGGCTGGCTGCTGGCTGACTTGCCCGCCCCGGCCCAACGCAGCGTGCGGCGTATCAGCTGGGGTGTGGCCGTCAGTATTCTGGTCGAAATCGGGGTTATTTACCTGCAGGCGGCCCGGGGCACCACCTCCCACTTCAACGTGGCTTCCCCGCTGGATGGGCTGCTGTTCAGTTTGATGGGCGTGTTCATTATGCTCAACACGGGCCTGCTGAGCTGGGCCCTGGTTTTGTCGCTGCGGCACCGGCCCTTCGGCTCCGTGTCCTACGTGTGGGGCCTGCGCCTGGGGCTGGGCCTGTTTCTGGTGGGCAGTGCCGTGGGTGGGGCCATGATTCACCACCTGGGTCACACCTTCGGCGGCGCCGACGGCGGGCCGGGCCTGCCCGGGCTGGGCTGGAGCACCCGCCACGGCGACCTGCGGGCGGCCCACTTTCTGGGCTTGCACGCCCTGCAGGCCCTGCCCCTGTTCGGCTGGTTGCTGACGCGCTACTTTCCCGGGCTGCGGCACCGCACCCAGTTGCTCGGCATCTTGAGCTTTGCCCTGCTTTACTCGGCCATTATTGCCTGGCTGTACGTGCACGCCCTACAAGGTCTGCCTTTCTGGAAACTCAGCTAATCCCGTTTCACCGAGCCTCCGCCACCGCCATGCCCCGAACTGCCGTTGACCTCGTGCCCCTGCCCGGCCGCAGCGCCCTGGCCGCCACCCCGGCCCACTACACCGACGCCTACCGCGTAGTGCTGCCCGCTCACGCGCCCCAGGAGGCGCCGGCCGTGGCGCAGTGGCTGTTTGGCCCGGGCCCGGCCTGGGTGGGCGGCCTGATGCGGCTGCGCGACTGGCTGGTGCGCCCCTTCGGCCTGCGCACATTCCCCGCCGCCACTCGCCCAGCTCCCGGAACTCCGCTGACAACCGGCGGCCAGCTGGGTCCTTTCCGGGTGTTTGATGTGAGTCCGGGGGAAATAATTCTGGGTCAGAACGACCGGCACCTCGACTTCCGGGTGTCGGTGCTAGTGGAGGAGGCCGGGCCGGCGGCCGTAGTGACGACGGTGGTGCAGTTTCACAACTGGTTTGGGCGGGCCTATTTCACCCTCATCAAGCCCTTCCACCACCTGGTGGTGCCCGCGCTGCTGCGCCGCGCGGCCGGGAGGCAGCCGGCGGCGTAACTTGGCCGCCTCCCGGCCGCTTTTTCCGGCGGCCCTTTCATCTTTACACCTATGAACGACCGTCGTCTGCGGCTGCTGGGCATCCCGGTGCTGGCCGTGCTCATTACCCTGCTCACCCTGAATGACTTGCCCGCCAAGCCGGATCTGGGCCTGGTCGGGTCGCACCTGGGCGTGTCGCTGCTGTTTACGACCACGCTCTGGCTGGGTACCAGCACCATCTGGAACCGGCTGCTGCGGTACTTGCCCCACGTGGATCAGACCCGGCGCCGACTCTGGCTGCTCACGCTGCTGGCGGTGCTTTACACGGCCGCAGCCAGCGTGGCCCTGGTGGCGTTTATGCACCAGCTCATGCCGCCCTACTTTTCCCTGGCGCCCCGGGACCTGCTCACCCAGGTTACCTTCAACCTGATTCCGACGGTGCTGGTGATGATGCTCTACGAAAGCATCCACTTCTTCGAGCAGTGGGAGCACAACGTGCGCCGGGCCGAGCAGCTGAGCCGGGCCGGAGTGCAAAGTCAGCTCGAAGCCCTGCAAAACCAGCTCGACCCGCACTTCCTCTTCAACAGCCTCAACACCCTGGCCGCCCTCATCGACGAGGCCAACGAGCCGGCCCAGCAGTTTGTGGAGCAGCTGGCCGACGTGTACCGCTACGTGCTGCTGAGCCGGGACAAAGCCACCGTGCCCCTGAGCGAGGAGCTGGCCTTCGTGGAAACCTACGTGGCCCTGCAAAAAACCCGCTTCCGCGCCAACCTGCGGGTTACCCAACACATTCCGGCCCACCTGCTGGCCCTGCAGGTGGCCCCGCTCAGCGTGCAGCTGCTGGTGGAAAACGCCCTGAAGCACAACGTGGTGAGTAGGGAACATCCGCTGGATATTGACATTTCGGCCGATGAGGCCAGCGGCTACATTGTGGTGCAGAATACCTTCCGCCCCCGGGCCGCCGGCCTGGGCCCCAGCACCGGTCTGGGCTTGCAAAACACGAAGCACCGCTACGAGCTGCTGCAGGCCCCGCTGCCGGTGCGCATCGAGGCCACGGACGTGGCCTTTACCGTCAGTTTGCCCCTGCTGCCGGGTCCGCCAGCCGCGCTATAAGAAGCAGTTCAGCTATGAAACCATTCGTCGTGTTGCTCGTCACCTTTGGCCTGCTGGCCCTGGGCTCCTTTCTGCTGCTACCCAAACCCAACTACGTGCTGGCCGGTAATGGGGCCATGGCCGCCATGCTCCTCTTTACCGGCGCCGGGCACTTTGCCTTCACCCAAGGCATGATGCAGATGCTGCCCGCCTTCGTGCCGGCCCGCAAAGTCCTGGTGCTGCTGACGGGCGGGCTGGAAATTGCGGCGGCCTTTGGCTTGCTGCTGCCGGCCCTCCGCCCTGCCACCGCCTGGTTGCTCATCGGGTTTTTCGTCCTGATTCTGCCGGCTAATATTCACGCCGCCCGGCGCGGGCTCAACTACCAAACCGGCACCTCCGACGGCCCGGGCCCGGCGTATCTGTGGTTCCGCGTGCCGCTGCAGCTACTTTTTATTGCCTGGGTCTGGTACTTTGGACTTTACCTCGCCGATTCTGGCCTCTGATAAAACTTGCTTGCGGCGCCAAAACCGCCTTTTCTGCTTCTCTCATGAATGTTTTGCTGCTCGAAGACGAGTACCCGGCCGCCGAGCGGCTCCAGCGCCTGCTGCTGCAAGCCGCCCCCGAAGCCCGGGTAGCCGCCGTGCTCGACACGGTGGACGGGGCCGTAGCCTGGCTGACCACCAACCCCGCCCCCGACCTGATTATCTCCGACATCCAGCTGGCCGACGGCCTAAGCCTTGACGTATTTGACCAGCTCGTGGTACGCAGCCCGGTCATCTTCGCCACGGCCTATGACGCCTACGCCCTGCGCGCCTTCAAAGCCAACAGCATCGATTATCTGCTCAAGCCCATCAAGCTCACGGAGCTGCGCGCGGCCCTGACCAAGCTGCAGGAGTGGCAGCAGCCCGCGGCCCCGGCCCGGCAGCTGGAAAGCCTGCGCGACAGTCTGCCCCGGGCCGAACGGCAGTACAAGACCCGTTTTCTGGTGCGCAGCGGCGAGCAGCTCCTGCCCCTGCCGGTGGGCGCGGTGGCCTGGTTCCAGAGCCGCCACGAAGTCACGACTCTGGTAGCCACCGACGGCCGCCGCTTCGTCATCGACTACACCCTCGAGCAACTGGAAAGCCTGCTGGACCCGAGCCAGTTTTTCCGCCTCAACCGCCAGTACATTGCCCACCTGCAGGCCGTGCAGCGCCTCCACCCCTATTTCAACGGCAAGCTCAAACTCGACCTGGCCCCGGCCCCCAGCGAGGAAGTCCTGGTCAGCAAGGAAAAAGCGTCACCCTTCAAGAATTGGCTGGAGGGGTGAGGCGGTGAGATGGTAAACTTGTGAAATGGTGAGTTGACGTTCTGAGTGCGCTGTCTTTGCGAAGATGCACGAGATTCCGCGCCTCAAGCGGCGGCCCATCTTTTTGAAATATGCCGAGCCACTTGATATAAAAAGCCCTAACGCCTGCTCTAGCATTAGGGCTTTCTGGTAAATGTTAGGACGTGCTGCGCAGAAGATGCATTAGCTACGGCTTACGTCTTACAAGGCCAAAGAATGCGCCAGGCGTGCCAGCTGAACGAAAAACTCACCATTTCCCAAGTTCACCATCTCACCGTTCCAGCCAGGCGCGGAAGGCGGGGACTCGTTCCCGGCTGATGAGCACGTCGCCGTCGGGGGCGGTGGGGGCCAGCACGGTTTTGAGGCGGCTGTTGGTGTAGTGAATAATGTCCTGGATGGCGTCGTGCTGCACGTAGTAGGCCCGGTTGAGGCGGAAGAACTGGCGCGGGTCCAGCAGCTTTTCGAGCTGCTCCAGCGTCTGGTCGATAACGAAGCGGCGGTTTTCGCGGGTTTGCAGGAAGGTGGCTTTTTCCAGGCTGAAGAAGTAGCTGATATTCTCCACCGGAATTACCTTCAGGTGCTCCCCCACTTTCACCACAAACTGCTTCTTGTACTGGTTTTGGGGCTGCAGCTGCTGCAAGACCTGGGTCAGCAGGCTGGCATCGAAGGCCGGGGCTGGGGCGGCCGGGGCCCGCTGCAGGTTCTGGAGCTTGTGCAGGGCCGCCTGCAGCTCTTCCTCATCAATGGGTTTGAGCAGGTAATCGATGCTGTTGACCTTGAAAGCCCGCAGGGCGTAGGCATCGTAGGCCGTGGTGAAAATGACCGGGCAGCGTACCTCGGCTTTTTCAAACAGCTCGAAGCTGAGCCCATCCGAAAGGTGGATATCCAGAAATAGCACGTCGGGCGGGGTGGGCGCAGTTTGGAGCAGCACTACGGCGGCTTCCACCGAGTCGGCCGTGGCGCGTACCTCCACCGGCGGGTTCTGACGCCGCAGCAAATCCGTCAGACGCTTGGCCGCCAGCGGCTCATCTTCAATAACAAAGGCAATCATTCTTTTTAATGTGCTAAGGTGTTGGAATGTGCTGAGGTGCTAATGTGGGTTGAACGTGGGTTGAATGTGGATCGAATGTGCTGAATGTGGGAAATGTGCCATTACGAGCATAGCGAAATAATCCGTCCTCTGAAATGTGCCGCGCCTTCTTTTTTGACGAGCCTCTGGATGTAAGAACGATAAAGGCTTTGTAGGAAAAGGTCATTTCGTACTGCGCAGAGGACGGATTGCTTCGGCTGCGCCTCGCAAGGACACATTCCCCACATTCCCTCCTCATTCTTCACATTATGCAGTAGCACATTTCCCACATTAGCACCTCAGCACATTCCAACACCTTAGCACATTACCAGCACCGGCAAGGTTACGACGAATTCGGCTTCGGTGCGCTCCACGCGCACGGGCTCGGCGGTGAGATGGGCGTAGCGGGCCGTCAGGTTGGGCAGGCCAATGCCCAGGGATTCGCCGGGGGCCAGGCGGCGCGGACGCAGGGTGTTGCGCACGGTCAGGCTCTTGCCGGCTTCGTCGAGGGCAATGCGCAGGTGCAGGGGCTGCGTGGCGCTGGCAGCGTTGTGCTTCAGGGCATTTTCCAGCAGCAGCTGCAGGCTCAGGGGCGGCACCACGAAATTGCTGGGCACTTCGCGGGCCGTGGGCAATTCCACGTGCAGGGCCTCGCCGTAGCGGATATTTTGCAGAAACAGGTAGGACTGGGCAAATTCCAGCTCGTCGGCCAGGGGCACCACTTCCCGCTGCCGGGCGTCGAGCACGTAGCGGTACACCTGGGAGAGCTGGCGGATAAAGCGCACGGCCAGCTTGGGCTCTTCCTCGACCAGAGAAGTCAGGGCGTTCAGGGCGTTGAACATAAAGTGCGGGTCGAGCTGCTGGCGCAACGACTCAGCCTCGGCCTGGGCCATTTCCTTCTGCAGCCGCTCGTTGCGTACCAGAGCCTCGCGCCAGCCCATCAGAAACGAGCGGCTGTGCAGAAACAGGGAAATCATGGCCGTGGTGGCCAGCGGAAAGAAGTAAGCCCCCGCCCGCCGCACCGACCACAGCTCGCTCAGACTGCGCTGCTCGTAAAGCAGAATCAGCGTCTGGACCAGCACAATCACTGCCAACGAGCCGCCCAACGAAACCAGCAGCGTGTACACCAGGCGCCTGCCGGGCGCCTGCTTCCAGCCTACGTACTTGTCGAGCCAATCGACGGCGTAGCCATTGGTGAGCCACAGCCCCACGGTATAAATGGAGGTAAACCCGAAGTTGACCAGCAAGTGCCGGGGGTTGTTGAGGCAATCCAGGCAGGTAAAAAAGCTGATGGTAACCGCCACGGTCAGCAGCGTGAGCAGCAGGCGCAGCCAGGGGCGGCGGGCTTGCAAAGGGGGCATCGTAGGATGAAAATAGTTGAACAAGGGCATGGCGCGGGCACGGGTGCCGGACAGGAACGTGGTACGCATGGCAAGATAGGGCTGAAAGGCAGGATCCGGAGTAGCCGGTACCCTATTGTGTGTTGGTAAACCAGTCCTCGCCGCAAGTCAAACTGCCGCGCCCCGCCCGTAGTGGTGCGAAGCGCGGCAGCCGTTTGGGGGTCGGCTTTACTTGGCGGCCGGCGCGGCCGCCGCGGCGGGTTGGGCGGCGTAGGCCTTCAGGCGACTCTGCAGCTGCCGCTCGCCCCAGTTGGGCACTAGGGCATTGGCGGGCTTGAAGGCGGCGTAGCGGGCCTGGGCTTCGTCGTACACGGGCTTGGCCACGTCGGCCCCACCCCCGAACATCTTGGGCGTGAAGTAGAGGTTGTTGGCTTCCACCAAATAGATGCGGGGGTTGGCCGGATTCGCCTTTTTGGCCTGGGCCAAGGCTTCTTTCACCAGCCCCGAATACTTCATGGAGCGGGCCATGGGCGAGATGCCCAGCCGGGACTGGTGAATGTAGGCCTGCAGCACCAGCAGCTCCGACTCCTCCCCGCCCAGCTTGCGGGCCTGGGCCAGGGCAGCCTCGGCCTGGTCGAGGTACTTGTCTTTCACGTCGCCGCTTTCCTTGCTCTGGAAGCTAACCAGCAGGCGGCCGTAGGCCTGATAGTATTGGGGCAGCCAGTCGGTGGGCACGGCGGCGGCGGCCCGCTCAAACTTGCTCACGATTTGCTGAAGCTGGGCCGGGTCGCCGGTGCTGTTGAGCTCCGTGATGGTGGCGGCCAGCAGGTCGGCGTAGCCGGCCGGGGCAGCAGTGGTGGCAGCGGAAACTGCTTTGGGAGCGGGCTGCTGGGCGGCAGCGGAGAAGGAAGCGGCGGTGAGGGCGAGGATGAGCAGCGTGTTTTTCATGACGGAGAAGGTTTAGGATGAATGATTTCTGGTCAGGGGTAAGAGGATGCTCCAAAGGTGGCCGGTAGCGGCCAGGGCCGAAACTAAAGGTTGCCGAAGCGTCGGTTGGCCCCGATGAAGCGTCAGATTCCGTCTTTGTGCCGTCAACTCCCCGGCCCCTTTTTCTGCCTATCAGTCCCGCAAACGACCTGGCTGATGCTCCGCAGAAAAATTAGCCGCTAAACTTTATGATATTCTATATTTTATAATAATTTAAATTTTAACTTAGCTTATTCTTATCAAAAGAACCACCGCAGGTATTCCCTCGCCGCCCTTCAGGGGCGCCGCCTGCAGCACGTGAGGGCCGGCTTTTGCTGCAGCAAAGGCCGCGGGTACGGGACAGGATATCATCCCGGTAGCACCAGTACTGCTTTGGCCGGGCAGCAAGCACTGCCCGTACCGCCAATGGCCCAGTTTGCCCGCTTCGCACGTTGCGCGCAGCCCCGCCTGGCCACGGCGGGCGGCCCCGCTTTGGCTTTCCCCACCTGTAGTCCCCACTGACCCTATGCCCGAGGTCTTCCCTTGACCGGCTCCTACTTCCTTCCTCCAGCCATCTGCGGCCCGGTACTGTCGCCAGACCACTAAGCTTTGGCAGCTACCGGTTTGCCGCTGCCCGCGCGGCCGCCGCGCTGGCGGAGCCATGTCCTTTCATCGGCAGCAGGTGGGCCGCTTGGCCAGTTGCTGCTTCGGCTTTGCCCCGGCTCCGCGCCCGGGTCATTTTTTCAACCTTCTTACCCACACACCTACCTGCACATGAAACATTTACCCAAACTCCCGCTGCTCACCCTGCTCTTCGGCATTTTGCTGGCCTCCTGCGCCAAGGAAAACCTGCGCGGGGACCAGGCACTGCCCGCCAGCCAGGCTACCAATGGTGACATCGTTTGCAATAACTGCCTGGACAAGCCCCTGGACCTGATCAAGCGGGAAGACCGCACCGGCAAGCCCGTGGTGCTGGGCACGGTCGAGGTGTGCGCCACGGCCGACGGGCTCTGCTGCCGCTTTGCCGCGGCCGGAGGCAAGCTGACCTCCACCAAGATTGGCCTCTTTACCTCGGAAGCCGACATGATTGCCAACTACAGCAACCCCTCGCCCACCAAGTTCTACGCAACCGAACACCAGTCGACGGCTACGGCGGAAATGTGCATTCCGCTGGCCGATATTGCCGCTTTCTTCCCCGATGTGCCCCTGAACGGGCAAACCCTCTACATGACGGCCGAAGCCCAGATTACGGGTAGCAGCGGCACGGTAGGCGGGCAGAGCTGGGCCGGCAACCTGACCCTGAACGGCAAATACCCCTTCGACCGGTACTTTACCTTCACCTTCCGCTGCGACGGTCCTCCGCCCACGAGCTCCTGCCTCTTCACCCAGGGCTACTGGTTTGCCAAGCCCAACGTGGTGTGGCCCGGCTGCACCCCCGACAACTACGCCAGCTGCGGCAGCGTGAACATGGGCGGCCAGAGCTACAGCCGCGACGAGGCCCGGGCTATTTTCTCGTCTTCCAACAAAAACGGCAAAACCGACGCCAAGCAGGCCTTCTTGCAAGGCACGGCCCTGCAGCTCAGCCTGGACAACAACCCCAGCCTGGCGGCCATCCTCGGCGCCATGCAGCCCGGCGACGAGTGCTACGGCGCCCTGGCGGCCCTGGCCCGCATCAACACCTACTTTACCGGCAAGGCCAAGCAGGACGCCACCTCGCTCAATAATGACCGCACTAAGGACGCTACCCACACCCAGCTGCGGGCCGACGCCGAGCTGATTTCCCGCTGCCTGAACACCCACAGCCAGATCTGCGACGCCAACGCCGTACCGCTATAAACTCTAAGGCCGCGCCGCAAAACAGCCCCGCGAAAGAACGTTGCCGAATGTGGTAACGCTTTTTCGCGGGGCTGTTTGCGTGCCGCTCACGCTCATGCAGGGCCAGACTTACTCGGGGGCCACGTTGGTATCGGCCGGGTTTTTCTTGTTGATGGAAATCAGCAGGGCCACGAACACCATGCGGGGGGCCGAGGGCAGCACCGCCGTGCTGGCGTACTGGCCGCTGGCGTCCTTGGTGCTGCTGTAGCGGTAGCCGTACACGTTCTGGCGGCCCAGCACGTTGGTGCAGCTCACGTGCACAATGGTGAAGTTGTTCCAGAGCTTGGTCAGGTAGCTGGCGTTCAGGCTGAAGTCCTGGAAGCTGGGCAGGCGGTCCTGATTGTAGCCGTCGGTGCGGTTGGGGTTGTAGTAGGCCCGGGGGCTGTTGTAGGTGTAGGTGGCCCCAAACTGAGTGTGCATCTTAGCCACCCAGTACTTGCTTACCACGGCCAGATTGTGGCGGGCGGCGAAGGTGGGCACGGCCAGCACCGGGTCGAAGCGCTGCTGCCGGCGGGTGTCAATCAGGCCGTAGCTCACCCAGTAGTCGGCATTCTTCACGGTTTTCTTGTCGCGCCAGAGCACGTCCAGGCCGCGGGCGTAGCCGGTGCCGGTGCTGCGGTAGGAAGCCGGGTCGGCGAAGGTGGCCTGCTGGGGGTTGTACACGCCCTGCAAGTCGTAGCGCACCAGGTGGGCGTAGGTTTTGGCGTAGGCTTCCACGCGCAGGGTGCGGTTGTCGTGGCTGCGCAGGAAGGTAGCCTGCAGGTGCTGGGCCCGCTCGAAGCGCAGGGTAGCGGGGTCGGCGGCGCGCAGGAGCAGGTCGGTGCCGGGGTTCTGGAAAAAGTAGCCCCAGGCGCCCGAGAGCTGGGTTTTCTCATTCACCTGGTAGGCCAAAGCCAGGCGGGGAGCGGCGTTCCAGCGGCCCAGCACGGCCGAGTACTCGCCCCGGCCCCCGACGCGGCCCACGAGCTTGTTGCTGAAGGCAATGTCGGACTCGGCAAAGCCGGCCAGGCGCTGCTCATCCACGGCGAAGCGGCGGCTGTAGGGCTCGGCCACTAGGCGCTGCTCGTTGCGCTGCACCAGGCCTTCCAGGCCCAGCTTCAGGTTCCAGTAGGCGCTGGCCGAGTCGTTGGTGAGCATCAGCCGGCCCACCAGGCTCTGCTCCAGCTCCCGCAAGCCTTGCTCCTGGGTAGTGCCAACGTTGTCGGTGCGCACCGTGATGCTGGAGGCCTGGTAGTCGCGGGTGGCGGCCACGCCGGTCTGCACCGACCAGCCCCGGACCAGCGGACTGCGGAAGGTGGTGTTGAGGTAGGAGTTGTCGGAGTTCAGGTGCACCGGCTGGCCGCCTTCCCACTCGGCGCTGGGCTGCCGGGCCCCGATGCGCTGCCGGGTGTAGGCCCCGTACACTTTGAGCATGCCCATTTCGCCGGTTTTCTGGCGCAGGGCCACCGAGCCGCCCGTCGACGCATAGGCCGAGAGCATGCGCTGGGGCACCAGGCCGAAGTAGGGCTTCATGTTCATGTAATCGGCCGTGACGGCCACCGAGGCCCGCTCGAAGCGGTGCTGGTGCGAAAGGCTCAGGCTGCCAATCGAGAGCAGGGAAATACCGGTCTGGGTTTCGGGAGCCAAATCTTCCGAGGTCAGGGCCACCACCGCCGACAACGCCTGCCCGTACTCGGCCGAGTAGCCGCCGGTGCTGAAAGCCATGCCCTTGAAGAGCATGGGCGAGAAGCGCCCCCGGGCCGGCATGCCCGACACGGCCGCGTTGTAGGGGCTTTGCAGGGGCACCCCATCCAGGTACTGCCGGGTTTCGCCGGCCCCGCCGCCCCGCACAAACAGCTTGCCCTCTTCCCCGTTGCGGGTGGTGCCGGGCATGGTGTTCAGGGCCCCGGCCACGTCGGCCGAGGCGCCGGCCGTGGTGACTACGTCGCGGGCCGAGAAGGTGGTGTTGCGCTTGCTGTCGTCGGCCTCGAAGGTGCCGGAGGTGATGACCACGTCGCCGAGCTGGTTGCGCACGGCTTTCAGGGTGATGCTGAAGCGCTGGGCGGTGCCGCTCAGGGTTACGGGCTGCTCCTGGGCCTGGTAGCCGAGCAGGGTAGTCACCAACGGCAACGTGCCGGTGCTGCGGGTGCTGAAGCGGAAGCGGCCCAGCGAGTCGGTGCTGGCCCCGTCGAAGGTGGTTTTCAGAAATACGTTGGCGCCCGGCAGGGGCTGGCCGCTCTGGTCCCGGACGGTGCCGCTGAGGGTGGTAGCAGTTTGGGCCTGCGTGGTAAAGGCCGTGGTCAGGAGCAGGAGCAGAAAAGGTAGCAGGCGTTTCATGGGGGTAGCGGCGAAGTGATGCTCAAAGGTGAGCCGCCGCCGGCCCGGCTGAAACTAAAGGTTACCGAAGCGTCGGATCAGGGGGATGAAGCGTCGGCTGGGGCCCCGCTAGGTCCGGTTCCAACTTTCGGCCGCCTTTATTTGCAGTCTACTGCCCGCCCCAGCGCCCATGCCGCACCGCCCAGCCCCGTTGTACTATCCTGCCCTGACCGGAATCCGGGCCCTGGCGGCCTATCTGGTGTACGCCCACCACTTCAACCCCTTCCCGGCCTGGAGCGGGCCGTGGCGGCTGGCCAACGAGGGCCACATGGGGGTTACTATGTTTTTCGTGCTCAGCGGCTTTCTGATTACCACCCGCTACTTCGGGCTGACTTCTGTTACCCGGGCCTGGGCCGGGCGCTACTTCCGCAACCGGTTGGCCCGCATCTATCCCCTGTACTGCCTGCTGACGGTCATCACGCTGCTGGCCTTCGAGCTCAACCCGGCCCTGGACGGCACCGGAGCCTGGCCGGGCTACTCCCCGGCCGACAAGGCCGCGGCGGTGCTGACCAACCTGACGCTGACGCGTGGCTTGTTCACCGAGTTTCTGAGCTCGGGCATTATGCAGGGCTGGACGCTCACGGTGGAAGAATCATTTTACTGCCTGGCCCCCTTGCTGCTCGTGGCCCTGGCCCGGAGCCGGGCCCCCTACCGGCTGCTACTAGCCGCGACTCTGGTCAGTATAGGCCTGGGAATCGCGCTGGTCTATGGCTCCCCTGCGGGCCGGTACGGGTTCTTCGCCGACTACCGCTTTATGGCGTACCGCACGTTTTTCGGGCGGACCTTCGAGTTTATGGTAGGTGTCGGCTTGGCCGTTTTTATGCGCCGGCCGCCGGCTGCCCGGTCGGGGTTCCGCTTCACGGGTATGGGAGCGGCCTGGGTCGGGGCTAGTGTGCTGGGCCTGGCCCTGCTGTCCACGGAGCAGACCTTTAGCTGGAACCGCTGGTCCGGTATTGCCCTTAACAATCTGCTGCTCCCCATTGGCATCGGAGGCCTGTTCTACGGCTTGCTGACCGAGCGCACCTGGCTTTCCCGCCTCCTGGCTACCCCGGTGGCGCAGCGGCTGGGCAAGTCCTCGTACGCCTTTTACCTGGTGCACATGGGCATCTTCAGCCTGGCCCTGCAGCGCTACGTCACCACCAAACCGGGCCTGCAGTTTATAGCCCTGCTCGGCCTTTCCCTGGCGCTGTATCAGTACGTGGAACTGCCCTTGCACCGGGTTATCAGGCGGGGCGCGTAAGGCCCGGGGCTGGCCGCCGGCCCGGCGAAAACCAAAGGTTACCGAAGCGTCGGATCAGGGGATGAAGCGTCGAATATGGTCCACGCCGCCTGCGTGTAGAGACGCATACTTGCGTCTCAATCGTTGTTTATTCTGATTTGTGGCGGGGCGAGTCATTCAACGACGAGACGCAAATATGCGTCTCTACAGCGTTTAAAGGGTATGGATACCAGCAGCCCAACTGGCGCGGGACGCTCGGGGCAGAGCCCCTCCGGCGTAGGGGTCACTCGGCATAGCCGAGCGACTGCTTGGGCAGAGTCCCTACAGTATAGACAACGGTACTTGTTCTTTCCTTACTCCGCCCACTTTCTGACTCGTAGCGTGAGAGGTAATGCCGGGGCCGGTCGGGAGTCATGCTCATACACCCACGGCTCGGGTAACGACGCTGCCGTCGACTCAAATGGGCAGGATTGGTGGTATTCCTCCCCTCTATACCAGGCTGCCAACCACGTTTTCCCTCTTCGTAGTGCCTGAATAAAATCAACTGCCGCTGTGGCGTCCCTTGCCGGCGTATCATTCGCGTAGCCTCCAAAGTGGCAATGGTATTCGGCAAAGCCAACGGTGAGCCGGTCTATGTCATCTGAATGTACCCAGAATTCCCAGCCGGCCGGACTAACCTGCTCTATTAGAAACGTATCATCCACTACGGTAACCAGCGGGGCCAAATCAGGTAGCGCCTTTACAAGAACGGCTAGAGTTTGCTCGGAATAGGGAGAAAGCATGTCCAAGGTATCTTTATAGGGTTTATAGGGTAAATTCAGTGTGCTAAGGTAGAGGACTACCTTCAAAACCGACCCATATACCTTCGGAAGGTACCCAACTGCCTTCCGAACCCACCGATATACCTTCCGAAGCTAATTAATTAGGTTCCGAACCTACCGCTGTAGCTCCCGAACCCAACCAAGTAGCTTCGGAACCCACCAATATACCTTCGCAAGCTACCTGATTGGGTTTCCAGCCCACCGATATACCTTCGGAAGGTACCGCAGTAGCTTCCGAAGCCAACTGGTTATCCTCCGAAGCCACACGGCCCCACCCGGTAATACCGGATGGGGCCGCGGTAGTAGTCCGGGACGGGCCTAGGCCTTAGGCTTGCCGGGCGCGGCGGGCTTGCGACCCTGGCCGGCAAAGCGCTGCTTGAGCTCATCCTGGGCCACCTGGGCACCGGGCACGTTGGCCTTGGCCGCGCTCTGAATGGTGCGGTACACGGCTAAAGCATCGGTGTAGGCCTCGCCGCCGGTTTGCATCATGGTACTTTCCAGGTCGGTAGTCACCTGCTGCAGGGGGCGCAGAATGTCGCCCAGGTCGGCGGTGGCCTGGATGTCGGCGCGCAGGTCGGGCAGGCTCACGAAGGCGGGCACGAAGCCGGCCGTGGCCGTAGCGTACTCCTCAATCTTCTGCATGAAGGCCACCGACTTGTCGCCCATTTTCGGGATTTCCTGGCGCTGCTCGGGCGTGAGCGGGTGCAGGTAGGGCGTCAGCTCCTGCTGAATGATGGCAAAGGCCGCCTCGACCCTCTTTTTAACGTCGGCGGGGATGGTAACGGAAATGCGGTTAAGCATGGGGTAGGGGAATAAAGGATGAAAGAAGGGAAAAGGCACGGCCCTCTTTCGGTGTGCTAAGCGAGGGATAATCAGATAGGATAGTAAGGGAAGTAAGATGCGGCGAATAGCTGAACCGTGCAAGTCCCACCCCGGGGCCGGGGGCCTATTCGGCAACCCGGAAAACAATTCGCCCCGGCTATTTCTTCGTATTGCTAGAATTCGCCCTTCCGGACCAGCTCCTCACTTTCTATGGAAACCTCCTTTCGCCGCATCTTCCAGATCATTGACGGTAACAAAAAGCAAGTCGGCGACGGCTTCGACGTGACCAGCCCCATGCCCGGGCCCCGCATCCGCCAGCTGAGTCCCTACCTGCTCCTCGACCACACCGGGCCCATGCCGGTAGCCCCTACTGAGCACCCCCTGGGCACCCCGCCCCACCCCCACCGCGGCTTCGAAACCGTGACGGTGGTGTACGAAGGCGCCCTCTCGCACCGCGACACGGCCGGCCACAGCGGCACCCTGGGGGCCGGCGACGTGCAGTGGATGACGGCCGGGGCGGGCCTGCTCCACGAGGAGCGCCACGAGCTCGAATTCGCCCGGCGGGGCGGCACCCTGGAGCTGCTCCAGCTCTGGGTAAACGTGCCCCGGCGCGACAAGCTGGCCCCGCCCCGCTACCAGAACATCCGGGCCGCGGCCATTCCCAGCGTGCCCGTGGCCGAGGGCCGGGGCCAGATCCGCGTCATTGCCGGCAGCTACGCCGACGTGGTGGGTCCGGCCGAAACCTTCTCCCCCATCATCCTGCTCGACGTGCACCTGGCGGCCGGCGCCGAAATCGAGCTGCGCCTGCCCGCCGAGTTCAACGTGGGCATCTACGTGGTAAAAGGCGGCCTGCGCCTGCACGACAACCGGGCCGCCACCACCAAGCAGCTGGTAGTATTTGGCTGGGACTCGCCCACGCTGCAGCTCAGCGCCACCGAGGACACCGTGCTGCTGGTGCTGGCCGGGGAGCCGATTGAGGAGCCCCTGGCCACCTACGGGCCCTTCGTGATGAACACCAACCAGGAGCTCATGCAGGCCATTGCCGACTTCGAAAGCGGCGGTATGGGCACCTTCCCCGAAGACGAATAACGCCTCGCCCCCCGCATGCTGACCCGCCTGATTCCCTCCTCCCAGGAAGCCCTGCCCGTCGTGGGCCTGGGCACCTGGCAAACCTTCGACGTGGCCGATGACGTGCCGCCTTCCCGCCACGTTCAGACCCTGGAAACGCTCCGGGCCGGGGGCGGCACCCTTATCGACTCCTCCCCCATGTACGGGCGGGCCGAAGCGGTAGTGGGCGCCATTACGACCGGCCTGCCCGACCCCGACGGCTTCTTTTATGCCACCAAAGTCTGGACCCAGGGCCGGGAAGAAGGCCGGCGCCAGATGCAGGACTCGTTGCGCAAGCTGGGCCGCCAGCAGGTTGACCTGATGCAGATTCACAACCTGCTCGACTGGCAAACCCACCTGCCGCTCTTGCGCGACTGGCAGGCCAGCGGCAAGATCCGCTACCTGGGCATCACCCACTACACCGACTCTAGGCACGAGGAGCTGGAGCGGGTGCTGCGCCAGGAGCCCTTCGACTTCGTGCAGTTCAACTACTCCATCCTCGACCGGCACGCCGAGCAGCGCCTGCTGCCCGCCGCCGCCGACCTGGGCGTGGCCACGCTCATCAACCGGCCCTTTTCGGAAGGCGTGCTGCTGAGCAAGCTCGGGAGCCAGCCCCTGCCGGCCTGGGCCGCCGAGCTGGGCATCACGAGCTGGGCCGGGTTCCTGCTCAAGTTCATTCTTTCCCACCCGGCCGTCACCTGCGTCATTCCCGGCACGAGTCAGCCCGGCCACCTGGCCGACAACCTGGCCGCCGCCTCAGGGGTACTACCCGACGCCGCCCAGCGCGAGAAGATGGCGGCCTACGTGCGCGGCCTGTAGCGGCAGCGGCCCATCCCCGCGGGGCCCAGCCGGCCCGGCAGTAGCCGTGGCGCCAAGCGCTGCCCTAGCCGCTGGCCACCGCCCAGCTACGGCTCTTTTTATCGTTACTCGGCTATAACACTCAGTTTATCAAGCCGTACCAACCTATTCACCACCGAATAGGCCGGGGCCGGCCTGTTCGGTATTTTCCTTATCCTACCTCCTCATTTTCTACGCTTATGAATAGCATGAATCTTCGTCTCAAGCCCCTCGACCAGCAAGTTATTGTCATTACGGGGGCCTCCAGCGGCATTGGCCTGGTCACGGCCCGCATGGCGGCCCGGCAGGGCGCCGCCGTAGTGCTGGCCGCCCGCAACGCCGAGGCCCTGCGGGAATTGGCCACCGAAATCAACAGCCAGGGCGGGCAGGCCCTGGCCGTCCCCACCGACGTGGGCCGGGAGGAAGACATGCGGCGCCTGGCCGACGCGGCCATCGACGAATTCGGCGGCTTCGATACCTGGGTCAACAACGCCGGCGTTTCCATTTTCGGGTACTGCGACGAGGTCAGCATTCCGGACATGAAGCGCATGTTCGACACCGTGTACTGGGGGGCGGTGTACGGCTCCCGGCTGGCGGTGGCGCACTACAAGCAGCGCGGCATAGCCGGGGCCCTCATCAACACCGGCAGCTTCTTCGGCGACCGGGCCACGCCGGTGCAGTCGACCTACTGCGCCGCCAAGCATGCCCTGCACGGCTGGACGGACGCGCTGCGCATGGAGCTGGAAATGGAAAAGGCGCCCGTGTCGGTAACGCTCATTCACCCCGGCCGCATCGATACGCCTTACAACGAGCACGCCCAAAGCTACTACCAGCACCAGGTGGCGCACCGGGGCATGGTGTATCCGCCGGAGGCCGTGGCCGAAGCCATCCTCTTTGCCGCCGCCCACCCCAAGCGCGACCTGTACGTGGGCGTGCAGGCCAAGATCCTGAAAATGCTGGGCGACTTTGCCCCCCGCATCATGGATAAAGTAATGGAGGCCCTCACCCCTCCCGGCCAGGTAGACCCCAAGCGCCCCTCGCGCAACCCCGAAACCAGCGCCTTATACCACGCCGGCTACGGCCTGCACGAGCGGGGCTCCCACGAGGGCTGGTTCCGCACCCGCAGCCTGTACGTGAAAGCCCAGAAGCAGCCCTGGCTGGCTACCCTGGCCGTGGCGGGCGTGGGCACTGCCGCCTGGCTGCTGACTAAGTCGGGGAACGGTAACGGCCGCGCCAATGGCCAAGCTGCCAGTTCTCAAGCCGACGGGCAGGCCCACACCAATGATGTGGCGGCGGCCCACCCCGCACCGGTGGAAATTCCGGTGCTGGAGTATTAGGCTCGGATGCAGCTTCAAAATGGCTACCAACTCGTCACGGCAGCCCGCGGCCGGCTCCTGGCTGGCCGCGGAGCGCCTGGTGCCCCCGCACTGGCCCCGGCCCGTTTCGCCCCGGGCCCACGCCTACTTCGACCTGCTGGCGTTTCCGGCCATTATGAGCCTGGCGGCCTGGATGTGGCCCCGCAACCGTAAAGCGGCCCTGCTCATTGCCGCCAATGGTTTGCTGGAAGGCACCACGGCGGCGTTTACCAACTTCCCGCCCCCGGGGCCGTTTCCGCGCCTCAGTTTCCGCCAGCACATCCGCATCGGACTGCTGGGGGCGCCGCTCTACCTGCTCGTCGGCAGCCTGGTGCCGGGCATTCCGGGGCCGCGCCGGGCCGTGGTGCTGGGCCTGGGCGTGCTCCCCATCGTGCTGAACAGCTTGAGCAACCCGGTGGAACCGGCGCCAGCGGGTCGGTAAGCAGCGGCGGGTCAGGCGCCCCACCGGGGTAGTTTCGCAACCCGCCGCTGCTTTGCGCGGTACGTATCTGGAAACTAAGCTACTGCGCTATGAAATCCAAATCCGTTACCTCCTTATCCCCGGCTTCCCGCCGCGAGTTTATCCGCACCTTGTCCCTGGGCCTGGGCGCTACACTCGTGGGTTCCTCGGCGCTGGGCGGCCCCCTGGGCTGGCTCGAAGACCTCTCGTACGGCCCGGCCAGCCTCGAGGCACTGCAAGCCGGCCGGCAGCTGGGCGTGGCCCTGGTGGGCCTGGGCAAGTACAGCAGCGGGCAGCTGGCCCCGGCGTTGCAGCAAACCAAGCTCTGCAAGCTGGCCGGCATCGTGACGGGCACGCCGGCCAAGGCCGCGCAGTGGAAAAAGCAGTACAACATCCCCGACCAGAACGTCTACGACTACCAGACCTTCGACCGGATCATCGACAACCCCGCCATTGACATCGTCTACGTGGTGCTGCCCGTGGGCTTGCACGCCCAGTACGTGGAGCGGGCCGCCCGGGCCGGTAAGCACGTCATCTGCGAAAAGCCCATGGCTCCCACGGCCGAGGACTGCCGCCGCATGATTTCGGCCATGCAGAAAGCCGGCAAGAAATTCAGCATCGGCTACCGCCTGCACTTCGAGCCCCACCACCAGGAAATGATGCGCCTGGGCCAGAAAAAGGAGCTGGGACCCATCAAAAGCCTGGTGGCCGACAACGGCTTCCGCTTCAACAACGACACGCCCTGGCGGGTGGATAAAGAGCTGTCGGGCGGCGGGCCGCTGATGGATATGGGCATCTACTGCCTGCAGGGCGTGGTGTACACCAAGGGCGAACTTCCGGTGTCCGTCACGGCCAAGCTGGCTCCTAACCCCGACCCCAAGGGCCTGTTCAAGGAAGTAGAGGCGGGCATCAGCTGGCAGATGCAGTTTGCCGACGGCTCGGTGGCCGACTGCCGCACGAGCTACGCCGAAAACCTGAACAGCCGCCTGCGGGCCGAAACCAGCAAGGGCTTTCTGGAGCTGCAGCCCGCCTTCGGCTACGGTGGCATCGAGGGCCGCACCAGCCAGGGCCCGATGAACATCCAGAACGTGCCCCAGCAAGCCCGGCAGATGGACGACTTTGCCGACTGCATCCTCAACAACAAGCCCACCCGCGTACCCGGCGAAATGGGTCTGCGTGACATTCAGCTGCTGCAGGCCATCTACCGCGCCGCCGCCACCGGCCAGAAAGTTTCGACCAAGGACGTGGTAGCCGTGCTGGATAAAACCAACAGCCGGTAACCAAGCGGGGGTAGTTGTTGGCAGTAGCCCGTCTTACTTCCCAAAACGAAAAAAGCCGCCTGAACCATGATTCAGGCGGCTTTTTTCGTTAGCAAATAGGCGTTACGGATTAATCAGCGCCAGGCTGCCGTCGGCGCCGCGCTTGAGCTCGGTCACCTTCACGTTGCGCAGCCAGGTCTTGTCCGACAGTTGGGTGTCATGGTAGAAAATGTACCACTTACCCTTGATTTCGACGATGGAGTGGTGGGTGGTCCAGCCCTGCACGGGGTTCATGAAGGTGCCCTGGTAGGTGAAGGGGCCGTAGGGCGAGGTGCCGGTGGCGTAGGCCAGAAAGTGGGTGTCGCCGGTGGAGTAGGTCAGGTAGTACTTATCCTGGTACTTGTGCATCCAGGCGCCCTCAAAGAAGCGGCGCTTGTTGTCGCCCGAGAGCAGCTCCTTGCCGTCCTTGTCCAGGATTTTGACTTCGCGCACGGGCTCGGCAAACTGCTTCATATCGGCACCTAGGCGGGCTACGCGCGGGCCTACGGAAGGCTCAGTGGCGGCCGGCTCCTGCTCCTTGGGCTTGCTGCCGTCGTATTTGCCGGTGCGCCAGCGCTGCAGCTGTCCGCCCCAGATGCCGCCCATGTACATGTAGGTTTGCCCGTCGGTGTCGGTAAACACGGCCGGGTCGATGCTCAGGCTGCCGGCCATGGGCTTGGGCTCCGCCTTGAAGGGCCCGGTGGGCGACTTGCTGGTGGCCACCCCGATGCGGAAAATGTCCTGCTTGTCCTTGACGGGGAAATACAGGTAGTACGTGCCGTTTTTGAAGGCCGCGTCCGGGGCCCAGAGCTGCCGCCCGGCCCAGGGAATATCCTTGATATCGAGGGCCACGCCGTGGTCGGTGACTTTGCCGCCAATGCTGTCCAGGGACAGAATATGGTAGTCGCGCATGGCAAAATGGTCGCCGTTGTCGTTTTCCGGCATGCCGGTTTCGATGTCGTGCGAGGGGTAGATGTAGATGCGCCCGTTGAAGACGTGGGCCGAGGGGTCGGCGGTATAAATGTCCTTTATCAGGGGCTGGGCCAGGTATTTTTTACCCGCCGAATCGGGTTGGGCAGTAGTGGGGGCCGCAGCGGCAGTTGAGGCTTCGGTTTGGGCCGGGTTGCTTTGGCAGGCACCGAGCCAGGCCAGGCCAGCAAGCAAAGCCACCGGGGCCGACGGAAAAGAAAGGGCGGGCATTTAAGAGTGGGGTTAGAGGGTCGACAGAGCGGGGCAAACACCCTTGCTCTAGTCAAATATAGAACCCCGCAACTGGCCTCAACTACTGCAAATGGGGCTTTTCAGCAAATAAACTACCGTAAACGTTTGTGATAGTAGCCCATCCGGCTAGCTGGCGGCCGTGGGCTGGACGGCCCTAAAACACAACGCCCCGGCCACAGGGGCCGGGGCGTTGGAAGCGGATAAAGCAGCGGGCCAGATTAGCCTACAGCTGCACTTTGGTGAAGGAGCCCTTGATGGTGCCCGTGCTGGGAAAAGTAGCCGTGAAGCTGCCATCCACGGTTTTGGCCGTGGTATTATAGGTGGTCGTGCCGCTGGCGTCGGTGCCGCTGGCCCCGTCCAGGTAAGCTTCCAGCACGTTGGTCGTAGTGTTGGGTGCGGTAGAACCGGGGTTGCGGGAAAAGTCGAGTTGCACGGCCTTACCGTTGTTGAGCTTACCGACAATCGTCATCGAGCTAACCGCCGACTGGTAGTTGGCCGACAACACGTGGGCTTCACTCAGGGCGTAGGATGGGGCGCCTTTTTCGGAAACCAGCACCGTTATTTCCGTCTTCGAGTTGTCAATTCCGGAAGGCACAACTTGCGCGTCTTTCGAGCAGCCACTCAGCAGAGCGGCGGCCAGTAAGCAGGTAGAAACAAATTTTGTAGTCATTCGGATAGGAAAGAAAATGCCTACAATAATACAAAACTCCCGGTTGCGTAGTTCACTTCTGCGGTGGTCAGTTGCCCACCGGGTGGGGGCGGCCCGGCCTACCGGGGCAGCACGGGATACTGGGCAAACATGGCTGCAATACCCTCGTTGATACGCTCTACCAGCTTGCTGGCATCCTTGCCGATGGCGCTGGCCGCCACGCCCTGCCAGATTCGCTCGTTGCGGGCCGCATCTACCACGTCCACCGTGGCCGTACCCTCGGTGTATTCCCGGACGGGCACCTGCTCACTTTCCCAGTGGTAGCGGCGCTGCCCGATGTAGCGGGGCGCATCCCGGATGGTGGTTTCCCGGGTTTGCGTCTTTTGCTCACTCACCACCCCAATATTCACCCATAGGTCGGGCGAGTCGGCGCGCTGGTAGCCGCGGCGCTCCATCTCACGAGCCACAGCCTGCTTAAGGTGGTCGATGCCCAGGCCGCTGCCCCCGGCAAAGGCGGCTTCGTTGCGGGCCGTTACGTCCAGAAAGTTGTAGGTTTTGTAGGCCGTAAAGTCAACGCTCGGCGTCTGGCTCGTCGACTCGACTCGCACCGGAGAACACGCCGCCACGCCGAGCAGCAAGAGGGAAACAATAACGAAGGCTTTCATAATCAGGAATTACGCGTGCAGCAGATTACCGTAGCATTTACGAAAAGCCCAGCACCGGGTGGGGCTGGTAGGGCGCTTCCAGCCGCTGAATTTCCTCGGCCGAGAGTTTTACGTCCAGCGCCGCCACGGCGTCTTCGAGGTGGCCGGGCTTGCTGGCACCCACAATGGGCGCCGTAATGCCGGGCTGGGCCAATAGCCAGGCCAGGGCCACCTGGGCATTGGGCAGGCCCCGGGCCTGGGCCACTTCCGTTACCCGGTCGGCCACGGCAAAGTCGTCGTCGCGGCCGTAGAGGCTTTTGCCAAAGGCGTCGGTGCGGGCCCGCTCGGTTTCGTTGCGCTCCTTGCCGCGCCCACCCGTGAGCAGCCCCCGCGCCAGCGGCGACCAGGGTATCACGCCGATGCCCTGATTCTGGCACAGGGGCAGCATTTCGCGCTCCTCTTCCCGGTACACGAGGTTGTAGTGGGGCTGCATGCTGATAAAGCGGGTCCAGTGGTGCTGGTCGGCCAGGTACAGGGCCTGCGCAAACTGCCAGGCAAACATGGACGAGGCCCCGATGTAACGCGCCTTGCCGGCCTTCACCACGTCGTGCAGGGCCTCCAGGGTTTCTTCGATGGGAGTGTCGTAGTCCCAGCGGTGAATCTGGTAGAGGTCCACGTAGTCGGTGCCCAGGCGCTGCAGGCTGGCGTCAATGGCACTCAAGATGTGCTTGCGCGAGAGGCCTTTGGCGTTGGGCCCCGGCCCCATCGGGTTATATACTTTCGTGGCCAGCACCACTTCGTCGCGCCGGGCAAAGTCGCGCAGGGCCCGGCCCACCACCTCCTCACTGGCCCCGTTGGAATACACGTCGGCCGTGTCGAAGAAGTTGATGCCCAGCTCTAGAGCTTTCTGAATGAAGGGCCGGCTTTGCTCCTCGTTCAGGGCCCAGGGCCACCGGTCGGTGGGGCGGCCGTAGGTCATGGTACCGAGGCAGATTCGGGAAACCTTGAGGCCCGAGGCCCCCAAGCGTACGTAGTCCATACTGAAAAAAATAGCGAAAGAAAATGCCCCGGCGGGCCGGTAGCAACTACCCTCTATACGCGCGGCGCGGCGCAAACGCTGTAGTTGAGGTTGCTGGTCACGCCTGGGGGGAGGCAACCAAACGGGCCCCGCCGGCGCTTTTTTCAGACGGGGCCTTGCGCTTGCCAGCTGCGCGAGCTACCTTCGGTAAGTACAATTTTACGTAAGCCCCGAGGCCATATGCAGTTATTTAATCCCACGGCCAGCGTGGCCCCCGGCGACCGGCTGACCCTAGGCTGGCTGAAATCCGGCTGGCTGTACTTGATGCTGCTCCCGGCCCTGTGGTGGGGCTGGTCGTCGCTGTCGTTGTCGCGCAGCCTGGCCTCGGTGGTTCTCACGGTCGTGACCGTGGGCCTGGGCCACTCCATTGGCTTGCACCGCGGCATTATTCACCGCGCCTACCGCTGCTCGCGCCTTACCCGGGGCCTGCTGGCCTACTGCTTCGTGCACTCGGGCCTGGGCGGGCCGCTGTCCTGGATTCGGGTGCACTTCTACCGCGACTACTGGCAGAACCGGGCCGACTGCCCCGCTTATTTTCGCTACGACCACTCCGCTGTGCAGGACTACGGCTGGAACCTGCACCTGGCCCTTACCCCCGCCGATGAAGACGTGTACGCCATTCCGCCGGAAGATTTGCACGACCCCTGGCTGGTGTTTCTGCAGAAAACCTGGTACTGGCACGTGCTCGGCGCGGCCGGCCTGATCTGGGCGCTGTTCAGCTTCGAGGCCATGATTGTGTGCGTCTGCCTGCGGATCAGCGTTACCATTCTGGGTCACTGGTTTGTGGGCTTTATCTCCCACAAGTACGGCTACGCCCGCTACGACATCGACGAGGCCGCCGAGCACGGCTACAACAACTTCGTGCTGGGCGCTTTGTCGTTCGGCGAAGGATTTCACAACAATCACCACGCCCACCCCAGCTCGGCCCGCATGGGCACCGAGTGGTACGAGGTTGACCTGGGCTGGTACCTGATTCGGGGCCTACGCCAGTTGGGCCTGGTGTGGGACGTGCAGGTAGCCGGCCAAACCAATACCCAGAAACCCACCGCCCGAAGCCGGGCCTACCGTTGGCGCTGGCCCTGGCAGGAGTAGCCGGCAGCCCGTAGCCCTCACTAAAAAGGCTGGTCAACTAAGAAGAGTAACTCTCCTTGTTGACCAGCCTTTTTTACGGCTTTTCGGGTGTTTCCCAAGCGCCGGCTCTTAGCCTGGCCACGGTAGGGTAATGATGAACTCGGTGCCCCGCCCTTCCGCCGACTCCACCGTCAGCGTGCCGCCGTGGCCCGTGCTGATAATATCGTGGCTCAACGACAAGCCCAGGCCCGTGCCCTCACCGACGGGCTTGGTAGTGAAAAACGGCTGGAAAATCTTGGTCCGCACCGCGGCCGGAATACCGCCCCCATTGTCGCTGACGCGAATTTCGACGGCGGCGGGCAATTGGCGGCTACTGACCACTACGGCCGGCTCGTAGGCCGCGGCCGGCTCCTGCTGCTGGCGCTGGCGCACGGCGTAGAGGGCGTTGGTGCACAGGTTGAGGAGCACCCGGCCCAGGTCGGGCGCCACGACGGCCACCGCGGGCAGGGCCGCGGCGAGTTGCCTGGTGAGCGTGGCCTCAAATCCGGGGTGCTGGTTTTGGGCCGCCTGGTAGGCCAGGCGCAGGTTTTCCTCGATGAGCAGGTTCAGGTCCGTGGCCTCGCGCGGGGTGCTGCCGGTGCGGGCATGCTCCAGCATGCCCTTGATGATGGCCGTGGCCCGCTGCCCGTGGGTGCTGATGTTCATGATGTTCTGCTTCAGCCCATCCAGAATTTCGCGCTCCAGCTTCCCGTCGCGGGCCAGGCGCTGGGCCCCGTTGATTTCGTCGACCAAATCGGTGCTGACCTCGGCAAACTTCTTGACAAAGCTCAGCGGGTTCTGGAGCTCGTGGGCTACGCCGGCCGTCAACTCGCCCAGGAAGGCCATTTTCTCGCGCTGCACCAACTGAAACTGGGTGGTTTTGAGCTCAGCCAGGGAGGCCTGCAGGGCCGCGTTGGCCCGCTGCTGCACCCGGTAGTGCCGCACCAGCAAGCCCACCAGCACCAGCAGCCCCAGCAGCAGCCCCACCAGCCCGTAGGTGTGGTAGCGGGTTTTGAGGGCGGCCTGGTCGGCGGCGGCTTTCTGTTCCCGCTGCCGGGCCTGGTAGTTGATGTTTTGCAGACGCATCACCTTTTCCTGCCCAAACAGCGTGTCTTTCATGGCCAGCAGCAGGGTCTGGTACTTGAGGGCGCTGTCGGCGGGGCCGCGGGTTTTGAAGTTCTGGGTCAGCAGGGTGCTGGCGTTGAGTACGCCCCGCAGAAAGCCGTTGCGCTGGGCGGCCTGGTTGCCGAGGCGGGCGTAGTAAATGCTGGAATCGAGGCGACCTTGCTGCTGGTAAAGCGTGGCCAGTCCCACGTAGGCAAAGTTGCTGCTACGCTGGTGCCCCAGGGCGGCCGACTCCGCAATGCTGCGCCGATAGTAGCTCTGGGCCTGGGCCAGGCGCCCCTGCTTGCGCGCCACCTGCCCCAGGCCGTAGAGAATGTAGTTGGTAGACGAGTGCAGGCGCTGGGCCAGGGCGTAAGCCTGCTGCTGGTAGTAGCCGGCCGAATCGAGTTGGTTGTAGAGGTCGTAGGCCAGACCGATGTTGCTTAGCTCAATGACCATGCGCCGCTCGTCGTGCAGCTTTTCCCCGATGCGCAGGGCCTGGAAATAGTACGAGAGGCCCTGCTGCCGGTCGCGCAGGTACACGTAGATAATGCCAATGCTACGCAGGTTCTGGGCCTGCAGGCGCAGGTCGTGGTGGGTTTCGGCCAGGTGCAGCGACGCCTGAAACAGCTCCAGGGCCTGGGCCAGGTTCCGCTCCCGCAGGGCCGCGCCCAGGCGGTTTAGGGCCTCGCCCTCGCCGTGCACGTAGCGGGCCCGGCGGGCCAGGGCCAGCGCCCGGCGGGCGTAGGCCTCGGCCGAGTCGGTGCGCAGCACCCAGTACTGGTCGCTGATGGCGCAAAGCAGTAGCACGCGGCTCGTATCGGGCTGGGGCTGCCGGGCCAGGCGGCGCAGGCTGTCCAGGGCCGGACTTTGGGCCAGGGCGGCCTGGCGACTACCAACGGCGAGTAAGACAAGAAACAGGCAAAAAGTCCGCAGCGGGCGGAAGCAAGAAAACATGCACAGGTAAGAAACAGGGCCCAGGCAATATAGCGCGGCAAGCCAACCACCAGCGGCCAAGCGCCGCGGTTGCAGCTGCGAATATCCGGTTAAATAGCGTAATCCTCGCTATGCCGACTATTGGGCCCCGGCGGGCTGCCGCAGGAAGTGCCAACGTTGCCCTGCCCCTGGCCCCAACCCCGTCAGCCACAAGCTTTTTTCGGCGGGCAGCCTAACTGTCTTACCCCGTGTTAAGCTGCTTTTTTGCGGCGAATGTAGTCCTGCACCACTTGTTCCAGAATTTCCAGCGGCAACGCCCCGTTCTGCAGCACCACGTCGTGAAAGTCGCGCAGGTCGAAGCGGGAGCCAAGCTGCTGCCGGGCCTGCTCGCGCAGCTCCAGAATCTTGAGCATGCCAATCTTGTAGGCGCAGGCCTGCCCCGGCATCACGATGTAGCGCTCCACCTCGGCCACCACGTCGGACTCGGCCATGCCCGTGGTGCGGCGCATATACTGGATGGCCTGCTCCCGGGTCCAGCGCTGGTCGTGCAGGCCGGTATCTACTACCAGGCGGGCGGCCCGGAACAGCTCGGCCCGCAGGCGGCCCAGGTTGTCGTAGGGGTCTTGCTCGAAGCCCAGCTCCGAGGCCACCCGCTCGGCGTACAGGGCCCAGCCTTCGGTGTAGGCCGTGAAGGGCACCAGCGTACGGAACGTGGGCAAGCCCTTGAGCTCCTGCTGAATGCCAATCTGGAAGTGGTGGCCCGGAATACCTTCGTGGTAGGCCAGCGTGTGCATGCCAAACTTGGGCGTGGCCTTCACATCGTACAGGCTGGCGTAGAACACGCCCGGGCGGGAGCCATCCAGGGTGCCCCGCTCGTAGTAGGCGCCGGCCGAGGTTTTCTCCTTGAACACCGGCACCCGGCGCACTTCCAGCACCGATTTGGGCCGGATGCGGAAGGCTTTGTCGAGCCCCCCGTTTACCTGGGTCAGCAGGCGGCGGTAGTCGGCCAGAATCTGGGCTCGGCCACTGTCGGTATCGGCGTACAGAAAGCGGGGTTCCTCGCCCAGGCGGGCCATGGTTGGTCCTACACTGTCGGCGCCGGGCACGTTCTGGGCCCGCAGGATTGTCGCCATTTCGGCCGTAATGCGGGCCACTTCGCTCCGGCCCAAGGCGTGAATCTGGGCGGCGCTGAGGCTGGTTGTGGTGCTGGTGCGCAGGCAGTAGGCGTAGTAGGCGGCCCCGTTGGGAAATTTCCACACGCCCGCGTCGGTGGTGGAGCGGGGGCGCAGCTCGGTGAAGTAGGTAATCAGCTGCTGGTAGGCCGGGTATACCGCGCTTTGAATCTGGCGCTTGGCTTCGGCCAGCAGCTCAGCTTGGGCGGCAGCGTCCAGGTCCTCGGCTTTTTTCAGCTTTTCCGCCAACGACGTGTAAAGAATGTTTTGCTCGGGCGCCTGGGCCACCAGGGCCTGCATTTCAGCCAGCACCTTGTCGATGACGAAGGTGGGCGGCACCACCCCGTGCTGCTCCCGAATTCGCAGGCCTTCGAGTACCTGCCCAAACTTGCGGCCCACCGCCGCCAGCCGCTCGTTGTAATACTCCGCGTCGCGGCGGTTGTGCACCTGGTGCACGTTGGCCATGAAGTCTGGAAACTCGTTCTGGACCCCAAACAGCTGGTTGACCGGGTAATTGTCGTAGCGGAAGGCCGCGGCTGCGTCGGCGTTGGTCATAAACCACTCCAGCACCTGGTAGTTGAGACGGTCCTGGCCGCGCATGCCGGTGGTATCGTAGCGGTGCAGAGTGGCCAGGTCGTTGTGCAGGCGCGTCTGCACGCGGGTGGCCTCGGCGTCGGAGGCGTCGTTGAGGCGGCGGTTGTGGCCCTGAATGCCCAAGCCCTCCACGAGGTGCAGGGCAGACAGCATCTCGGGCGAGTCGAAGGCCAACTGCACGAATACCTTCTCATAGAAGAGCCGGATGAACACGGGCTTAAACCAGATGGTATTGACGGCCAGGGCGGCCACGACCAGCAGGACCGCGCCCAGGATTCGCAGGATAATTTTTTTCATGGTCCAAGAACAACATTTGCTGACAGTTTGGCAACTGGGTTAGCCGCCCTACGGTTGGGCTTTAGCGCCCTGGGCGGCCCGGCCGAAACCAGTCGGCCGCACAACTACCGGCGAGGCGTAAACCAGCAGCCAGACACAACACAAAGCACTAACTAACAGAGTTTTACCCACCAACCCAACTTACCATCCACTTCTCCAGGTCTGTAGTGCTGGGGCGGGCCCCGCCCACGGCTTTCTATTTTCGGCTGGTTTCGGCTTCTTCCGGGGCTGAATCGTAACTTTGCCGCCACTGCCGAGTTTAGCTCAGCCCGCTTCTTTCGGGCTTCCGGCTTCGTTCCCTGATTCTTCTCGTATGCCTGCCTCTATTCCCCCCGTCGATTACCAACAGCTGTTCCGCTCGTTGCCCGAAAACCTGATGCTGATGACGCCCGACGTCACCATTATCGACAATACCGACGGCCACGTGCAGGTGTCGCTCAAAAAGCGGGAGGAGATTGTCGGGCGCGACTTTTTTGACGCCTTCCCCTCGGTCGACCAGAACCAGGGCGACATCATCTTTCAGTCCCAGGACCACGTGCGCCGCTTCCGGGAGCCCCACGCCATGCCCGTAATTCGCTACGACCTGGAAGTGCCGGCCGAGCGGGGCGGCGGCTTCGAGGAGCTCTACTGGCAGGCCACGCACTACCCGATTCTGGACGACCAGGGCGAGCTGCTCTACATTCTGCAGCGCACCCAAAACGTGACCGAGCAGTACCGGGCCGAGCAGCAGCGGCTGACCGCCCAGCGGGAGCTGGCCGAGGCTCAGGAGCGCACCCGCTTTATCCTGGAGTCGTTGCCGGTGCTGATCTGGACGGCCACGCCCGACGGGCAGCGCGACTTTTTCAACCAACGCTGGCTCACCTTTACCGGCCGCGAGCCGGCCGCTATTCTGGGCACCGGCTGGATGCAGGACATTCACCCCGACGACCAGGCCAACGTGCGCCGCAACTGGGCCCATTCCGTGGAGCAGGGCGTGGTCTACCAGGCCGAATACCGCCTGCGCCGCCACGACGGGCTCTACCGCTGGGTGCTGGTGCGGGCCACGCCCCGCCGCAACGCCGCGGGCGACATCACCATGTGGGTGGGCTGCGGCACCGATATTCACGACCAGAAACAGCTGGTGCAGGAGCTGCTGGAAGCCAATGAGCAGCAGTCGGCCCTGTCGGATCAGGCGTATCAGGCGTATCAGCTGGCCCAGAGCCAGAAGGAAACCTTCCACAACCTGTTTGAGCAGGCTCCGGCCCTGATCTGCATTTTACGCGGCCCCGAGCACACCTTCGAGTTTGTTAACCCGCGCTACCAGGAGCTGTTCCGGGGCCGGCAGCTGGTGGGCAGCTCCGTGGCCGAGGCCCTGCCCGAAGTGGTGGAGCAAGGCTTCATCGGACTGCTCGACAACGTGTACGCCACCGGTGAGACGTTCTACGGCAACGAAATTTCCATTATGCTCGAAGGCCCCGCCGGGGAGCCGACCCGGCAGCTGTTTCTCAACTTCACCTACCAGCTGTTTTCGGAGCACGGGCAGAAGGCCGGCATCACCGTGTTTGCCTACGACGTAACCGACTTGGTACAGGCCCGCAAGGCCATTGAAAAGGGTCAGGGGGGCGCGGCGCATGCTTCCTAATTCCGTGGCTACTTTCTATTTGCCTTCGGGCCCCATTCTTCCCCAGCCATGGATATAACCGCCCTGGATTTTCAACAGGCCCGCATCAAGCAGGTGCTGTTCAAGTCGCGGCTGCGCTCCGTGCTCTACGGGGTGCGCGAGGCCGAACCGTCGCTTTTCTCCCTGCGCGACAACCCGCTGGGCCAGTGGCTTACCGCGGTGGTAAAGCCCAAATACGGCTCCCGGCCCGAGGTGCTGGAGATTGAGCGCGTCATTCAGAACATGCTCAACGCCAGCCAGAAGCTCGTAACCCAGTACCAGCGGGGCCTCATCGAAGAGTCGCGCGCGGGCCTGGAGCAGGTCGACATCTACTCCGACCAAATCGAGAAGCTGCTGCAAAAAATTGAGCAGTCCGGCGTGGTGCTATAACCCGCCGCGCGCCCTGGTGCCCCACCAGCAGAAGCCCCGGATTCGAGGAGAGTCCGGGGCTTTTTTAGGGGGCTACTCCGGCGCCGGAACTGGTTTTCGCAAGCTGAAATATTGGCGTAGCTTGCCGCTCAGTTATAGGCTTTTTATCTTCATTTTATGCAGCGTAGCGTAGTAACAGGCCTATTATTGGGGCTGGCAAGTCACTCGGCCACCGCCCAGCACAATGCCTACAACATCACCGACAGCGTCAAGGTCTACCTCGACCAGAGCCTGGACGTATTCCAGCGCCACGCCCTGCACCGGGACCGGGTCGACTGGGCCAAGCTGCGCGAAACGGCCTACGCCCGGGCGGCCGGGGCCACCACCTACGAGGCCCTGACCCCGCTCTACCCCTACCTGTTCGAGCAGCTCGACGACCACCACGGCTGGTACAGCTTCCGGGGCAAAAAGTACGGCTGGCAAAAGTCCGCCCCGGCCTACACCAACGCCGCGGTGCTCGACGAGCTCAAGAAAAAGCCCGGCGTGCGGGTGCGGCGCATTGGCAAAGACGTGGGCTACCTGCTGCTGCCCGGCAACTCGGACTTCGGCATGAGCCGCCTCAACGAAAATGCCCAGGCCATCCGGGACTCCCTCTGCGCCTTGCCCGGCAAGCCCGTCAAGAGCTGGATTATTGACCTGCGCCTCAACACTGGCGGCAATATGTACCCCATGCTGGCCGGCCTGGGCACCCTGCTCGGCGAGGGCACCCTGGGCGGCTTCGTGGAAGGCAGTGCCGCGCCGGGCCCGCTGTGGATTATCCGCCAGGGCAACCTGTATTTGGACACCACGCGGGTGTCGCGGGTGCAGGATAAGTGCCGTAGCCCCCGCCCCAACGTGCCCATTGCGGTGCTGCTGAGCGGCCGCACGGCCAGCGCCGGCGAGGTGGTGGCCATCAGTCTGGTGGGGCGGCCCAACACCCGCAGCTTCGGGGAGCCCACGGCCGGCTACACCACCGCCAACGACGGCCATAAGCTGCCCGGGGGCGCCGGCCTCACCCTGGCCGAATCCTACGAGGTGGACCGCCGCAACAAAGCCTATACCGAGCAGGTCAAGCCCGACGTGGAGATTATCGGCGGGGACAACTTCACTACTTTTGCGGCCGACCAAAAAATTCAGGCCGCGCTGAAGTGGCTGAAAAAGGTGCGCTAACCACTTTTTCCGCCGCGGCCGCCTTTCCCTCCCGTTCCCATGACCCTGACCTGGACCAGCAAAAAATTCTCTGACCTGACCCTGCCCGAGCTCTACGCCCTGCTGCAGCTGCGCACCGAAGTATTCATTGTGGAGCAGAACTGCCCGTTTCAGGATATCGACGGGCAGGACCAGGCCGCCTACCACCTGCTGGGCTACGCGCCCCAGGGCCAGCTGGCCGCCTACGCCCGCCTCTTCGACGCGGGCCAGTGCTACGAGCAGGTCAGCATTGGGCGGGTGGTGGTGGCGCCGGCCTTTCGGCGCTTCGGCCTGGGCCGGGAGCTGATGCGCCAGGCCCTGGCCCACTGCGAGCAGCTGTTTGGCGCCCAGCCCATCAAAATCGGGGCCCAGCAGTACCTGACGGAGTTTTACCAGAGTTTTGGATTTGAGCAGCGCGGCGAAATGTACCTGGAAGACGACATTCCGCACATTTACATGCTGCGGCCCTGATTCGGGAGCAACTGCGCCTGCGCTGGGGCGGGAATGTTTCTGGATTATAGTAAGTTTAGGAGTTCAACAAGGCGCTAATCGGTTGGCGGCGCGCGGGGTTGGCTCCTTGACTAATGAAATACGTTTTCCTGTTTTTACTGCTGCTCGGCGCCGGGCCCGGCCGGGCCCAGCAAGACCTGCTCCCCCTCGATATTGCCCAGCGCTTCGTGGCCCGGGAAGGCTGGCCCGAGCTGCACCACTACCTGTGCGGCGAAGTGCAGCAGCAGGCCAAAAGTCAAACCCTGGGCCAGCAGATTCCGGCCCACCTGCGCCGCACCTGCGCGCTGGTGCAGCAAACCGACAGCACCGCCGTAGTGGCCGTGGAGCTGCGTGACTCCCTCGGCGGCAACGATTTTTACCTGCACTTCCGCCGGCAAAACACCTGGCAGCTGCAGGCCGTGCGCGGCCTGGGCATGACCAACTTCGGCCGGCAGATGCTCACGGTGCTCGAAGGCTTGCCGCCCGCCGAGCGGGCCCGCTACAACCAGACCCATCCCAAGGCCGAGTACGACTTCACCGTGGGCAACATCCGGCTCTGGGTGGGCTCCGACGCCGACATTGCGGCCCACTTTACCCGCCGGCAGGCCGATTTTGAGAAAACCGTGCGCCTGCTGCAAACCGGCACCTACTTCGCCGCCGAGCCCGCCAACGAAGCCGCGGCCAACGCCGACCCGGCCATCAACGCCTTGCTCAAATCCTTGTTTATCAGCCGCGTCACGCGCAAAAGCACCGACTGCGACAGTTGCTTTGCCTTCGTCATCGGCGGGCTGATTGACAACACCGTGGGCCTGCTCTACGAGCCCGACGCAAGCAAAGTACCCGCCATGAGCCCCGGGTCCCTGATTGTGCTCAAGCCCCTGGGCAAGGGCTGGTACCTGTTCAAAACTACGTAACCGCGCGGCTTTGCCTACACGGCCTGCAGTGCCTTGTGCCGGCCGTAGAGCTTTTCCCACTCCGCTTCCAGCATGCTCATCTCCGTCAGGCTCCAGTACGAGCCGTTGAAGTACAGACTCTCGCGCGAGGTGCCTTCCAGGGTCATGCCGGCCTTGGTGTAGCAGCCGATGGCGCCCTGGTTGAAGTCGTACACGCCCAGGTCGATGCGGTGCAGGTCCAGCTGCTCGAAGCCAATTTTGAGCACCGCCTTTATCATTTCCTGACACAGGCCCCGGCCCCGGTGGGCGGTGCTGCCCACCAGCACCCGGCTAATGCGCGCCGAGCGGTTTTTGCGGCTGATACCGCCCAGGGAAATATGCCCCACGACCTCGCCGGTAGCCTCATCGACGGCCTTGTACACGAAGGCGTCGGAAGTCAGCGGGTCGTTGGTATCCTCGATGTACCAGGCCAGGCTTTCCTCGGTCAGGGGAAACGAGAACAGGGAGCCCGACCAGTTCATCAATAATTCTTCATCCTTAATCCACTCAATCAGCTGTTTAAAGTCGGCTTGGGTGAATTGCTCCAGTCTAATCATGAATAGTATTTTTTTGAATTCGGAAAAAAAATCTAACGGTCAGGCTACCGCCAAGCTCACGAGCAATTGTATGCTTGAGCTGACAAAACGGGACGTTTGGGGAAGTAATTGAGCCCGGGCCCAATTGGCGGCAAGTTAAACAATTCCCAGCCCAAGCTGAAGCGCAAAACGGGCCGCCTCCTTCCTAACTCTGGGTTTGCCGAGAAAATTTCCGACGCGGGCAGCTTTTTCCCGTTTAAAACAACTTTTGTGGGAGTGGCCGGTCGTATTGCAACGCGGGCTACTGTACCACCTGCTCTGCTTACCGCTTATGCTTTCCTCTTCTTCACGCCTGTTGCTGCTGGCTTTCAGCGGCTTGCTTTCCTATTCGGCGACCGGCCAGGAGCTGCGCCTCGACAAAAAAGTAACCAAGGCCCTGCAAAAGGTCGAGCCCAATGACCTCAAGGCTCATATTCAGTACCTGGCCGACGACAAGCTGCTGGGCCGCCGCCCCGGCACGCCCGGCTACCAGTTGGCCGTGGATTACGTGAGCCGGCAGCTGCAAAGCCTGGGCGTGCAGCCCGCCGGCGACGCGGGCACCTTCGTGCAGCGGGTGCGCCTGCGCAAAGCCTTTAGCAATCCGGCCACCACCAAGCTGCTGCTCAGCACTGGTTCCGAGGCGCCCGTGCCCCTGGCCCCGGCCCAGGAATTCGTGTTTTACCCCAACCCCGAAGCCCCGAGCGTAACCGTGCATGCCCCGCTGGCTTTTGCCGGCTACGGCATCAGCGCCCCCGAGCTGAATTACGACGACTACGCCGGCCTCGACGCGCGCGGCAAGGTGGTAGTGGTGCTGCGCGGGGCGCCCAAGGCGTTTCCCTCCACCGTGGCCGCCGCCAGCCAGGATGTGCTGGCCCTGCTGCAGAACGCCGTGCAGCACGGCGCGGTGGGGGTGCTGTTGGCTTCGCCCACGCCCAAAACGCCGCTGCCCAACTTTAAGTCGGGCGTATTCAGCGTGCTCGATGCCGAGGGCAAAGTGGCCGCCTCCCGCTCCTTCGCACCCGGCGTGCAGCTGCTCGGAGCCGTGAGTGCCGGCACCCTGCAAACCCTGCTGCGCACGGCCGCCACCGATACCACGGCCGCCTACGCGGCCCTGCGCGCGGGCCAGCCGGCCTCGGTAGCGCTGCGCAGCACGATGAAGGCCACCAACGTTTCCACCTACCAGGACCTGGACAGCTACAACGTGGTGGGCAAAATCCCCGGCTCCGACGCCCGGCTGCGCGACGAATACGTGGTGCACAGCGCCCACCTCGACCACCTGGGCGTAGGGGTGCCCGTGAAAGGCGACTCGATTTACAACGGGGCCCACGACAACGCTTCGGGCGTGGCCAGCGTGCTGGAAATTGCCCGGATTTATGCGCGCCTGCCGGAGCGTGAAAAGCCCAAACGCTCGGTGCTGCTCGTGCTCCAAACCGGGGAGGAGCTGGGCCTGCTGGGCTCGGCCTACTTTGCGGCCCGGCCTACGGTGCCCAAGGAGCAAATCGTGGCCGACATTAACACCGACATGCCCACCATCATTGCCCCGCTGCTGTCCATTGTGGCCCTGGGCGCCCAGCACTCGACCCTGGCCGAGCCGGTGAACAAGGCCGCGGCGTACCTGAAGCTAAGCGTGGAGGCCGACCCCGAGCCCGAGCAAAACCGCTTTATCCGCTCCGACCAGTACAGCTTCGTGCTCCAGGGCATTCCGGCCTTACACATCAAATACGGCAACAAAACCGCCGACGGTAAAAACGACCTAAGCAAAACCGTGCAGGCCTGGCGCGCCACCACCTACCACAAGCCCCAGGACGACATGAACGGCACCTTCGACTTCGAAGCGGGCAAAAAATACGTCCAGCTCAACTTCCTCATCGGCTACCAGGTGGCCCAGGCCGCGCAGCGCCCCCGCTGGAACCCCGGCGACTTTTTCGGCACCCGGTTCGGCAGCAAGTAGCTGGCTGCTCCCACCCCTGCTGGCCGCTACGCAGGTAGAAGGCCAGGGTGATTTACAGAGGGTCTTCTACCTGGTTAGGTAGAAGACCCTCGCTATTTTAGGAGGGTCTTCTACCAACCTAGGTAGAAGACCCTCGCTATTTTAGGAGGGTCGTCTACCTAACCAGGTAGAAGACCCTCACTATTTTCGGAGGGTCGTCTACCTGCCAGCCAGGAGGACAAAGGGCTTTTACGCGTTGGCACCGCCCGTAATGGGGTGGGTGAGGCAGGTCCTTCGGCTGCGCCTCAGGAGGACTGGAGCGTTTTACACTTCCGGCAGGCGGATGTGCTCGATATAGGGCGTCAGGTTGTGGGAGTCCTGGAAGAGGTGAATAAACAGGATGTGCTCCTCGCCCTTGCTGCGCCACACCTCGGCGTAGAAGTCGCCGAGGGCGTAGAGCTGCAGCTCGAAGCTGTCCTGCCGCCGGTCGGACAAGAAGTGTCCGCTCCGGCGCAGAACGTCGGCTTGCTGGCCCATGGGCAACTCTTTGAAGGAAACTAAACGCATACGAGCAGACACAACCGGCCCGGCCTAATGCGGGTTCCGGCCGGGGGCACTTCCCCGGAAAGTTCGGCAGCAGCTCGCGGATAACTTCTATTTTTCGCGAATAATTGCCTTTCCCACCTTAGTCTCCTGGATGAAGACCCTCCGCTTCCCCCACCCGCTCGTGCTGCTCGTCGGGTTTATTTTGCTGGCTACCCTGCTAAGCTACGTGCTGCCCGCCGGCGAATTTGCCCGCCACGCCGATGCCGCCACCGGCCGCGACGTAGTGGTGCCCGGCTCCTACCACCGCGTGCCCGCCACCCCGGTTTCCCCCCTGGACGCCATGGTCGACATTCCCAAGGGCATGGCCGATGCGGCGGCCGTTATCTTCTTCGTCTTCCTGACCGGCGGGGCCTTCACCGTCATCGACCAGACCGGGGCCCTGCGCCGGGGCGTCGACTGGCTGCTGGGCAAGCTGCGGGGGCAGGAAGTGCTGGTCATTCCCATTATTTCCCTGCTGTTTGCCACGATGGGGGCGCTGGAAAACATGCAGGAGGAAATTATTCCGCTGGTGCCGGTGCTGCTGGTGCTGATGCGCCGCCTGGGCTACCCCGTCATTACGGCGGCCGCCGTCAGCATCGGGGCCGCGGCCGTGGGCGCCTCGTTCAGCCCCCTGAACCCGTTTCAGGTCGGTATTGCCCAGAAGCTGGCCCAGCTGCCGCTGCTCTCGGGCGCCTGGTTCCGGCTCACGTTTCTAGCCCTGGCCCTGGTGGTCTGGATTGGGGGCACGATGCGCTACGCGGCCAAAAACCGGGTTGTTCCGGAGCTAGGCACCGACGACGACGCTACCACTGCCCGGGCCGGCCGCCACGGCATCGTGCTGCTGCTTTTGCTGCTGACCTTTGCCGTGTTTACCTACGGGGTGCTGAACCTGGGCTGGGAGTTTGAGCAGATGGGCGCCCTGTTTTTCGTGCTGGGCGTGCTGGCCGGCCTTATCGGCGGCCTGGGCCTCAACGGCACCGCCGAGGCCTTCATCACCGGCTTTCGGGACCTGGCGTTTTCGGCCTTGCTCATCGGCTTTGCCCGGGCCATTTTCGTGGTCCTCGAGCAGGGCCATATCGTCGATACCATCGTCAACGGCTTGTCGGCACCCCTGGCTCAGCTGCCCGTCACACTCTCGGCCCTGAGCATGATTGGGGTGCACACGGCCCTGCATTTGCCCGTGCCCAGCGTGAGCGGGCAGGCCGTGCTGACCATGCCCATCCTCACCCCGCTCTCCGATTTGCTGGGCTTGCCCCGCCAGGTCACGGTGCTGGCCTACCAGTACGGGGCCGGCCTGTGCGAAATCATCACCCCCACCAACGGGGCCCTCGTGGCCATTGTGGCCGCCTGCGGGGTCCGCTTCGACCAGTGGTGGAAATTCGTGCTGCCCCTATATTTCACCCTGCTGGCCCTGGCCGCCGTGGCCGTGGTTATCGGCGTCGCTATTGGGCTGGCGTAGCTAATGTGGTGGAATGTGGGGAATGTGAGAAATGTGGAGAATGTGTCCTTATGAGGCGTGAGCCGTGGCCATCCGTCATTTGCACAGGTAGTCCCGCTCTTTTATTAAAAAGCCCTTTCCCGTTGCGACGAGAAAGGGCTTTTGCCTTGTAGCAAGCCTTTCGCCGCTCAGTCCTCAATCTATACATCCCACACCCGGAGCCGGCCATCATACGAGGCGCTGAGTAGCTGCCCGCTCTCCGGCAGCCAGGCCGTGGACTGCACAAAATCGTCGTGGGTCATTGCCTGCTGACAGCTGCCGGTTGTTAAATCCCAAATTTTCACCTGGTTGTCTTCGCCCCCGCTGGCCAGCCGGCCCCCGGGCAGCAACGTCAGCGTGCGGACAATGCCCCGGTGGGCCGCCAGCGTCGACACCAACGCCCAATGTTGCAGCGTGTGGTCGGCCTGCCACACCTGGATTTCCCCGGCCTGGGTGCCGGCATATAGCCGCCGAGGTCCAGGCTCAAACAACAGGGTGTGCGCCGGTGGTAAGTCGTTGCCGATAACTGCCAGGCTGGCTTGAGTGGGCCAGTGCCACAGCCGGAGCGCTCCGTCCTCGGAAGAGGATACAAGCAGCTCGGCGGCTACGGGAATGGCCTGCCAGACCCAGTCGGTGTGCCCGGCCAGAGTGTGCTGCACGCGCCCGTGCTCATCACTGATTTTGATAAGTCCATCGGCGGCCGAGCTGACAAACAGCTGGTCGGTAAGCCGGCGCAGGGAAAGCACGGTAGCCCGGTGCAGGGCTAGGCTGCGGCGCAGCACGAAGCCATTCGGACCCCGCTCCCACACCTTGATGCTCATGTCCCGGGAGCCCGAAAGCAGCGTCGTCGCGTTAAGCTGGCACAAGCTCAGAATGGAGTTCTGGTGCCCGGCCAACTGCTGCCGCAACTCTCCCCGGCGGCTCCAGACCTTAATTAGTTTGTCGCGGCCCGCACTAAGAACCTCTTCCCCGAACGGCAGCACCTGCCAGATATAGCCCAAATGGCCCGGGGCGTAGGGCCCCGCTTGCGCACCCAGCGGCGTGGTTTCGTAGAGAATGTCGCTGCGCAGCACGTATTTCTCCCCGGCTTCCAGCTGCTCTCCTTCGTGCCAGAGCCGGTGGTCAAAAACGATTAAGTCGCCCTTGGCCGGCTCATACTCGGCCCACACCTGCGGGTCGTCCTTGCTGCGGTAAAATAGGGTCCGGCCGCCCCGGAATTCGGCCGCGTCATTCAGGTACACCATAAAAGTCAGGCGCGACTGTACGGTTTCGGATTCGTGGTACACGCCGTCGAGGTGGCGGTGGAAGTACTGGCCCGCGGCGTAGCGGCAGAAGCGCAGCCGGGTATTGAGCTGCTTGAGCTGCCAGGGCTGCCCACCCGGTTGTTCGGCGGGCAATTCCGCGGGCAGCACCGGCCCAATTACTGAGAAAAGCTGCTGGGCCAGTTCTTCGTCATCCACCACGCACCGCTCGTTGTTGCGGTAGTAGGTGGGGTAATGTGTGGCGGCCGAGTGCAAACCCACTTGTATATCGGCGGTAAGCAACGCCGCACAGGCGCTGGCACTAAAGGCCCCGGGTACAATGAAACAGATTAAGTCACTGTCGGGCAGCAAATGGCGCACCTGGTGAAGAGCAGCTTTCATACCCGAAGATGATACAATTACCGGCGGCGTACCCGTCTATGGGAGGAGGCAGGAAAAAGTCATCCGTCCGTTGAAATGCGCGGAGCCCTCTAAAGTGAAAAGCCCTTCCCCGTAACAAACAGGAAAGGGCTTTCTGAGTAAAGGCAGCTCAGCACATTTCAGAGGACAGATTGCTTCGCAAGCTCGCAAGGATACATTCCCCACATTAGCTTAGCCGCAGCTCTTCGGCTTCGAAAACGCGCTTCACTTTGCGCTTTTTCTCGACCAGCTGGAAGCTGGCCCGGTGCTGGGCTTCGTTCCAGTAGACGTCCGAAATCAGGCCACGGTGGGCGGGACGGCCGGGCTCGGGGTTGGCTTCCTCCACCAGGTCGCCGAAGCTGAAGGGGGGCTTGTCGTGGAGCTCCTGGAACAACTCGCCGCTGACTTTGAACTGCTGCTCGTCGTAGCGGAGCAGAATCCAGTCCTCGGTTTCGTCGATTTTCTCGAAGAGCTTGCCCATGGGCTCCAGCCACTCGAAGGTGCGGCGGTTGGCGGGGTGAATGTAGCGGAAGCCGAAATCCGGCGTCCAGGAATACAGGCCGTAGGTGACGGGTTTGGGACGGGGCATGAATGCAGAAATACGAATTGGAAAGGGCCTTGCCGGCCGCTGCGCCACGTTTTGCGGCAGCTTACCCGGCAGCAGATTATAACAACAAAACTCCGCTATTTATTCCCGGCCGGCAAGGTTTGAGCCGCTATTCCGCCCGGCCGCTTCCTAAAAACTACCGGAATTTTAGGTGAAACCCCGGCGGGTTTCGGGCAAAGTCCGCCGGGACTATTCCCAGGTTCCCGCCGCCGTGCAACCCGTTTTTTTACGGAGTCAAATTCCGCTTTTTTCCCTATAACTCCCGCCCGTCCCCCTGTCGTTCAAGGAATTCTGCGCCGGCTCAGGGAGGAACCGGCGCAGGTTAAACCATTAAAAAAGAGCGGGGAAACAATGAAAAAGGAAGAAATTCACTTAGGTGACTGGCAACGCATTATCCTGGGCAACGCCCCGGGCGAGTACATGCTCGAAGTGGTCCTGCGGACCCTGGTTATTTACGTCATTCTACTGGTCGTAATCCGGCTGCTGGGCAAACGCATGGGCGCCCAGCTCACTATCACCGAAATGGCCGTGATGCTCACCCTGGGGGCCATTGTGGCCGTGCCCATGCAGATTCCCGACCGGGGCCTGCTGCCGGCGGCCGTGCTGCTGGGCGTGGTGCTGCTCCTGCAGCGGGGCGTCAACCTGCTGGCGTTGAAAAACCGCAAGGTGGAAGTCGTGGTGCAGAGCGACGTGAGTCTGCTGCTCAAAAACGGGGTGCTGAACACGGCCGAAATGGAGAAGATGGGCATTTCGCACGAGCAGGTATTTGCCCATTTGCGCTCCAAGGATGTGCTCCACCTGGGCCAGCTCTGCCGGGTCTACCTCGAATCGGGGGGGCATTTCAGCGTGTTTCGCTACAAGGAGCCGCGGCCGGGCCTGAGCGTGCTGCCCGAGCGCGACGAGCACCTGCGCGACGAGGAGCAGCACGCCCCCGACCTGAGTGCCTGCCTCTACTGCGGCAACGTGCAGCACCAGGTGTCGGCCAAAACCCAGTGCACCAACTGCGGCCACCAGCACTGGAGCTACGCCGTGCAGCCCCAGAGCCTGGTCGAGCAGGAAGCCGTGCTTCACTAACGCAACCAGCTAGCTTCTTATCTGATCTGCCGAAACCTTAAACCGCCCGCCGGGCAGTACTGATCCTCTTTCGCTATGAAACCCGAAGAAATCCATATTACCGATTACATGCGCATCCTGCTGGGGCAGGTGCCCTGGAGCTTTCTGCTGGAAGTGGCCATCCGCGCCGTCTTTCTCTACGCCCTGATTCTGGTGTCGATGCGCCTGATGGGCAAGCGGATGTCGTCGCAGCTGAGCCGGCACGAGCTGGCCGCCATTGCCTCCATTGCCGCCGCCGTCGGGGTACCCATTCAGGCCCCCGACCGGGGCTTGCTGCCCGCCCTGCTCATTGCGGCCGTCATCGTGCTGGTGCAGCGCTTCGTGTTCCGGGAGTCGTTTCGCAGCCGCACGTTTGAAATCACCACCCAGGGCTACGTCGATACCATGGTGGAAGACGGCTGCCTGTGCTACGACGCCATGCAAAACGCGGTCCTTTCGCAGGAGCGGCTCTTTGCCGAGCTGCGCCAGAAGGGTATCGACAACCTGGGCAAGGTCCGGCGCCTGTACATGGAAGCCAGCGGGGCCATTACCATCGTGCCCCAGAACCCACCCCGCCCCGGCCTGACGCTGATTCCGAGCTGGGACGAGGACTTCCTGCGCGACCAGCACCACGCCCCCGACACCTACGCCTGCTGCCACTGCGGCAACGTGCAGCACGCGGCCCGGCAGCAGCAGCCGGCGGCCTGCACCCGCTGCCAGCACCAGGAATGGTCGCCGGCCGTGGTGGCGGCCTAATACGGGGCCGGGGCGCTGAATTAACTACGGCCAGGCCGGGCGGTGTAGCACAGGCTACGCTTCCCGGCCTTGTTGCTGCTGGCTCGAGGGCCGGTGCAGCTGCCGGGCGTGGGCCACGAGCCGGTCGCGGTGGGCGGGGCCGTCGTGCAGGCTGGCGAAGGAAATTGGCTGCTGCCGGCCGTCGAGGCAGCGCACCAGCACGTCGGCCGCGCCCACGGGCTCTACGGTCTCAATTTCGGCCCAATCAAACCGAAACGCGGGCTGCAACAACCCAGTCCGGCCGCCAAAGCCAGCCGGGTGCAGGTGCAGGTGGCGCCGCTCGATGGCCCGGTGCATCGTGAAGGCCATTACCACGAAAAAACCGGCCACGGCAAAGTACAGATACGGTAATACGTGGAAGCTGTGGGTGCCGCGGGCCAGGTCGGCCTCGTGGTGGCGGTGCATAATATGGTAGCCTTCCAGGGCCAGAATGCCGGCCGCAGCCAGCTCCAGCCACGCCACCCGCTCGTGGTGGTGGGCGTGGCGCCGCAGCTGCAGCAGCTCGCGCACCATCAGCCCCAGATAGGCGGCGCCCACCACAAACTCCAGGATGGTAACCCAGGTCAGCAGCTCCCGGCCCGTCATGGCCCCCATGGCCGTGGTGAGCAGCACCAGGGCCGGCACAATGTGCGAGAGGGCCTTGCCCCGCTGCCGCCGGGCGTGGCGCTGGGGGTAGAGCGTAATTCGGTCGGGAGCAGCGGCGGCGGGTACGTTCATAAAGCCAAGCACGGTATTTTTCCGTTGCCCCGCAACGAGCAGTCCGTTAGTTGCCGTTTCAGGCTTTCTGCTTCAGCTTCAATTCGTTGGACTGGACCCGATAACCTCAACACTATATAATCAGTTAGAAGCCGGTAGCGCCCAGCTGTACGGGCCGCTTTACCGTTGCTTCCAATGCCCGAAACCGAACTATCCCCTACTCCCACGCTGCAAGCCGGCATGGGCGCTTTGCCACATACCCTGGGCACCACCTTCCGGGTGTGGGCCCCCAATGCCGATGCCGTTTCCGTCGTGGGCCCCTTCAACGACTGGGATTCTACCGCCCACCCGCTCACCCACGAAGCCGACGGCTACTGGGCCACCGACGTAGCCGACCTGCCGCCCGGCACCGAGTACAAGTTCTGGCTGCGCAACGGCAAGCACGAACTGACCCGCCACGACCCCTACGCCCGCGAAGTGACCCACTCGGCCGGTAACTCCGTGGTGCCCGACCATGACTTCGACTGGGCAGACGACCAGTTTCAGATGCCGGCCTGGAATGAGCTGGTCATCTACGAGCTGCACGTGGGCACCTTCAACGCCCCCGACCCCAGCCGCCCCGGCACTTTTCTGGACGTGGTGGAAAAGCTGGGCTACCTGCGCGAGCTGGGCATCAACGCCATTGAGATTATGCCGCCCACCGAGTTTCCCGGCGGCCGCAGCTGGGGCTACAACCCGGCTCATCCCTTTGCGCTGGAAACCGACTACGGCGGGCCGCTGGCGTTCAAGGAGCTGGTCAAGCAGGCCCACCGCCACGGCATTGCCGTGATTCTGGACGTGGTCTACAACCACTTCGGGCCCGGTGATCTGGACCTCTGGCAGTTCGACGGCTGGCAGGAAAACGACGGGGGCGGCATCTACTTCTACAACGACTGGCGGGCCGAAACGCCCTGGGGCCACAACCGCCCCGACTACGGCCGCCCCGAGGTGCGCCGCTACATCCGCGACAATGCCCTGATGTGGCTCGAAGACTACCGCGTGGATGGCCTGCGCTGCGACTCCATCTCCCACATCCGCAACGTGGACGGCTCCAACGACCCCAGCCGCGACCTGCCCGAGGGCTGGAGCCTGATGAAGTGGATCAATGAGGAAATCCAGCAGAAAATGCCCTGGAAAATCACCATTGCCGAGGATTTGCAGGGCAACCCCTACATCACCCGCGCCACCGAGCAGGACGGGCAGGGCTTCTCGGCCCAGTGGGACGCGGCTTTCGTCAACATCGTGCGCGACGCCCTGACCACACCCCACGATGCGGACCGCCACCTCGCGGCCGTGGCCGACATTCTGGCCCATACCTACAACGGCGACGCCTTCCAGCGCGTCATCTACACCGAGTCGCACGACGAAGTGGCCAACGGCAAGTCGCGGGTAACCGAGGAAATCATGCCCGGCGACGCCCACAGCTGGTTTCCCAAGAAGCGCGCCACGCTCGGGGCGGCCTTGGTTTTTACCGCCCCCGGCATCCCGATGCTGTTTCAGGGCCAGGAAATGCTGGCCGACGGCTACTTCTCCGACGACCAGCCCCTGGAGTGGGAACACGCCGAACAACACGCCGGCCTGGTGCACCTGTACCGCGACCTGATTGCGCTGCGCCGCAACCTGGCCGGCCACACCCGCGGCCTGCTGGGCCAGCACACGGAAATACTGCACCTGAATGAGGCCGACAAAATCCTGGCGTTCCGGCGCTGGGACCAGGGCGGCGCCGGCGACGAAACCATCATCCTGGCCAACTTCGCCGACCAGACCCACCCGGCCTATACCATCGGGCTGCCGGCCGGCGGGCAGTGGCGGGTGCGCTTCAACAGCGACTGGGAAGGCTACGACGAGCAGTTCGGCAATTTCGAAAGCCTGGACACCGAGGCTGCCGCGGGTGAATACGACGGACTGCCCTTCCACGCCTCGTTTGGCCTGGCCCCGTACTCGGTGCTCATTATTTCCCAGCAGGCTTTGTAACGACACTTTTCCGCCCCGCTGCGTAGTACTCTAGCGCAGGGTTTGGCCGAAGCCGGAGGTAAAAAGCCCGGTCCCGGCTAAGCCCTGCGTTTTTTTCACGTCAAAACTCCGCCAGAAACCTATCTTGCCAGTCCACGCCAAAACCCACCGCATGCAAGTTCCGCTCCCCACCCCCGAAGCCATTTCGCCCGACGCCCTGCTCGTGGAAGTTGCCTGGGAAGTCTGTAATCAGGTCGGCGGCATCTACACCGTGATTCGCTCGAAAGTGCCGGCCACGGTGCTGGGCTGGGACGACCGGTACTGTCTGCTGGGCCCCTACTTTGCCAACCAGGCCCAGAGCGAGTTTGAGCCCCTGGAAGACTATGCCTTTCACCAATTGCCCGCCGATGACCCGTTTGCCGCCGCCGTGCGCCAGATGCGGGCCCAGGGCTATGAGGTGCACTACGGGCACTGGCTCGTGACGGGCAAGCCCCGGGTGGTGCTCATCAACCCCTACCAGGCCTACGACCGGCTCGGCCAGATCAAATCGGACCTCTGGCACCACCACGGCATCCCGACGCCCGACCACGACGACCTGCTCCACCAGGTAGAAGCCTTCGGTCACCAGGTCAAGCACTTTCTGCAGCTGCTCACGGCCGCCGTGGTGCCGCCCAAGCGCGTCATTGCCCACTTCCACGAGTGGATGACCGGCGTGGCCATTCCTGATCTGCGCCGCGAGCAGGTGCCGCTGCACATCGTGTTTACCACCCACGCCACGCTGCTGGGCCGCTACCTGGCCATGAACGACCCCAACTTCTACGACCACCTGATGCAGGTAAACTGGGCCGCGGAAGCTGTACACTTCAACATTGAAACCGCCGTGCGCATCGAGCGGGCCGCCGCCCACGGCAGCCACGTATTTACGACTGTTTCCGAGCTGACCGTGCGCGAGTGTATCTATCTGCTCGACCGGATTCCGGACGCGGTGCTGCCCAACGGCCTGAACATCGAGCGGTTTGTGGCCCTGCACGAGTTCCAGAACCTGCACCAGCTCTACAAGTCCAAGATCCACGAGTTCGTGATGGCGCACTTCTTCCAGAGCTACTCGTTTGATCTGGATAACACGCTCTACCTGTTCACCTCGGGCCGCTACGAGTACCACAACAAGGGCTTCGACCTCACGCTCGAAGCGCTGGCCCGCCTCAATTACCGCCTGCAGCAAAGCGGCCTGGAAGGTCAGGTGGTCATGTTTTTCATTACCAAAAGGCCCTTTCACAGCATCAACCCCCAGGTGCTGCAAAGCCGGGCCATTCTGGAGGAAGTGCACGAAACCTGCGAGGCCATTGAGCGGCAGGTGGGCGAGCGGCTCTTCTACGCCGCCGCCGCCAGCACCGACCACCGCCTGCCCGATTTGAGCAGCATGGTCGACGACTACTGGAAGCTGCGCTACCGCCGCACCCTGCAAAGCTGGAAAACGACGAATCTGCCCCCGGTCATCACCCACAACCTGGTGGATGATGCCGGCGACGACATCCTGAACTTCCTGCGCCGGGCCAACCTGGTCAACAACCAGCACGACCGGGTTAAAATCGTGTACCACCCCGATTTCGTCTCGCCCACCTCCCCCCTGTTCGGCATGGAGTACGGCCAATTTGTGCGGGGCTGCCACCTGGGCATTTTCCCGAGCTACTACGAGCCCTGGGGCTACACCCCGCTCGAGTGCGTGGCCCGCGGCGTGCCGGCCATTACCTCCGACCTCTCGGGCTTCGGCGACTACGTCATGGAAACCGTGCCCGACCACGAGGCCAAGGGCATCTACGTGGTCAAGCGGCAGGAACGCAGCTTCGACGAGTCGGCCGAAGAGCTGACCGACATGCTCTGGAACTTCGTGCAGCTCAACCGCCGGGAGCGAATCATGCAGCGCAACAACGTGGAAAGCTCCGCCGAGCTTTACGACTGGAAAAACCTGCGCGTGCATTACGACCGGGCCTACACCCTGGCCCTGGAAAGACAGTAATTATAGTCGATTAATACGGATTTATACCTCCGTATTAATTACCCGAAGCCCCACTAATTAATTGCCAGAAAATTCCGGTAATGCAATTATTGGGGCTTCATTATTTCTTAATTTTTACTTTCTCACTTTAGCCTGTGTCGGGTCGACTACAAATTACCACGCTTTTTTTTCTGGTAGTTGCCACTACGGCCCTGGCCCAGGAATTCTGGTTGCTGCCGCCGCAGTTTTTTGTGGTGCCCGGCACCCGATTTAATCTGCATGTATTTGTGGGTGAAAATTTTACCGGCCGCCGCTGGCCCGGCAAATCCAGCCGGCTTACCCGCTTTGTGCACTACACCCCCACCGACTCCGTGGACCTGACCCCAATTGCCACCCGCCAGGATACGCTCAGCACAACAGTCGAAGTGGCGCAGCCCGGCGTGCACCTGCTGGCCTTCAGCACCACCAACGTCTTCGTCGAGCTCGACGCAGAGAAGTTTAACGCCTACCTGAAAGAACATGACTTAGAGCGAGTTAGCTACCTGCGCCAGCAGCACGGCGAAACCCGGAAGCCCGGCCGGGAGCTGTACCGGCGCTGCGCCAAAACTCTGCTGCAAGTGGGCCCCAGCCGCCCCGACCCGAGCCGCGTGCATAGCCGAGCTACGGGCCAGCCCCTGGAAATTATTCCCGAGCAAAATCCCTACGCCCTCAAGCCCGATGCCTCCCTGACCTGCCTGGTGCTGTATAAAGGTCAGCCCCTGCCCGCCACGCTGGTGCAGGTATGGCAGCGCACCGGCAGTGAACCGACGCGGGTCAGTAAAATGTACACCAACAAAAATGGCCGCGTGCTGTTTCGCCTTAGCAGCCCCGGCAACTACATGGTTAGTTCCGTGTATATGGAATCAGCCCCCGACCGGAAGGCCGCCGATTGGCAGAGTACCTGGGCCACGCTTACCTTCGGAATTGCCGGGCGGAGCACAAAATAATTTCTATTTTTTTGTCTACCTTGAGTGCCCTACAGGCCTTCTGTACTCGAACATTTTTTTCTTACCTTCGCAACTCTATTAAACTCGAACCACCGACGGCATGAAGTACTCGATTGATAAAAAGGAAACTTACACGATTATCACCATTGACGAGAAGAAGCTCGACACCACAGTAGCTCCCGATCTGAAATCGGAATTCGTGAAGCTGAATGCTGAAGGCATCAACAACCTGATTCTGGACCTGAGCAACGTGAAATACACGGACTCGTCGGGCCTCAGCTCCATCCTTATTGCCAACCGCCTGTGCAACTCGACCGGCGGCCTGCTCGTGCTCACCGGCCTGCAGGACCACGTCATGAAGCTTATCACTATCTCCAAGCTGGAGTCGGTGCTGCACATTCTGCCCACCGTGGAAGAAGGCATCGACCGGATCTTCCTGCACGCCATCGAGCGGGACCTGACCAGCAAAGAGTAGTTTAACTAGAAGCTGTAAGCTGTTGGCGGTTAGCTGTTAGTTGTTCAAACTAGCGACTAACGGCCAGCAGCTTTTTCTTTTTCTCATCTTTAAAAAAGCGAATGGCCCTCCGCTACTAGCTACCAGCTTATTTTGGAGTTTGAGTTGAAAATCCTGGGTAGTGCCTCGGCCACGCCCTTTCTGAATCGGCACCACACGGCCCAGGTACTCACCGTCGGCAACCAGTCGTACCTGATTGACTGCGGCGAAGGCACCCAGCGCCGGCTGGTGGAATACAAAGTGCGGCACCAGCGCCTGCACACCATTTTCATCTCCCACCTGCACGGCGACCATTTTTTCGGGCTGTTTGGGCTGCTGAGTACCATGCACCTGCAGGGCCGCACCGAGCCGGTGCAGCTTTTCGGCCCCGCCGGCCTGGACGAGATTCTGACTACCCAGTTTCGCTACTCCCATACCCAGCTCAGCTTCGACCTGCAGTTTACCGCCGTCGAGCCCGACCAGCACCGCCTGGTGTATGAGGACCGCTACCTGACGGTACACACGCTGCCCATGCGCCACCGGATTCCGTGCTGCGGCTACCTGTTTCGGGAAAAGCCCAAGCGCCGCCACCTCGACAAGGAACGCCTACCCGAAGGCCTCACGCCCGCCCAGCTCGGCCGCTTGGCCCAGGGCGACGATATCATCGACGAGGCCGGGACGGTAGTGGTCAGCAATGAGGCCGTGACGACGGCCCCCAACCACTCGCGCAGCTACGCCTACTGCTCCGACACGCTCTACACCGAAAGCCTAGCCGAGCTGGTCCGCGGCGTGGACCTGCTCTACCACGAGGCCACTTTCCTGGACGACATGCGGGAGCGGGCCGCTACCACCCACCACTCCACGGCCCGGCAGGCAGCCTTGTTTGCCAGCAAAGCCCAGGTTCACCGCCTGCTTATCGGCCACTTCTCCTCCCGCTACCGCGACTTAGAGCCCCACCTGCTCGAAGCTCAAGCGGTGTTTCAGCCCGTGGAACTGGCCACCGAAGGCAAAACGGTCAGCATTCCGGAGTAGTTTTTTCAGAGCTGAGAAGTTAGAGCTCAGAACTCAGACATTGTTATTCTCTATTCGAGCTCTTGGCGCTCAGTTCTAAGTTCTGGCATCTAAGTTCTCAGCTCTCACCTCTACCTTTTAAGACCGCTTCCTTGAAGACTTTTGCCCATAAGAAAAACCAGCTCTACTTAGTCCTCAGCGGTATTTTTATCGTCAATGCCCTGCTGGCCGAAATTATTGGCGTCAAGATTTTTTCCCTGGAACCCCTCATCGGCCGGCCCGACAACCTGACGGCGGGCGTCCTGATCTGGCCCGTGGTATTCGTCACCACCGACATCATCAACGAGTACTTCGGCAAGGAAGGCGTGCTGCGGGTGAGCTACCTCACGGCCGCCCTGATTCTGTTTGCCTTCCTAGTCATTTATGCCACCACCAAGCTGCCCCCGGCCGCTTTCTGGCTCGAGGTCAACAATAAGGACCCCCAGGGCCAGCCCATCAATATCGACTTTGCCTACCAGATGATTTTCCGCCAGGGCCTGGGCATTATTGCCGGCTCGCTGACGGCCTTTGCCATCGGGCAGGTGCTCGATGCCACCGTGTTTCAGGCCCTGCGCCGCGCCACCAAGGGCCGCTACGTGTGGCTGCGCGCCACCGGCTCCACGCTCGTCTCCCAGCTCGTGGACAGCTTCGTGGTCTTGTTCGTGGCTTTCTACGTGTTCGGCAACTGGAGCTTCGACCAGGTGCTGGACGTGGCCAACACCAACTACTGGTATAAATTCGCCGCCGCTATTCTGCTCACGCCCGTGCTCTACCTGGCCCACTTCCTGATTGACCGATACCTGGGCGCGGAAGAAACCGTGGAGCTGCAGCAGGAAGCCGCTGCCGACGTGAGCGTGTAAGTATTCTGTTCTTCCCTTATGTACCTCGAATGCGCTTTTTCTACGTAGCTCTCGGGCTGTTGCTTCCTCAGGTAGCAGCCGCGCAGTTTAATTCGTTTCAACCCGGCTCCTACGTGCTCAGCAGCGACCAGACGGTGCACGCCGCTCCCAAGCTCAAGCTCCGGGGCTCCGATGAGCTGGTGGTGAAAAATGCGGCGGGCCAAACAGCCCAGTTCACGCCCAGCGACGTATCCTCGTTTCGGCTCGGCCGGCGCAAGTACGTTAGCGTGGGCAGCTTCTACGTTTCCCTAGGCCTGGGCGGCGAATCGGTGGAAGATGCTTTTGTGGAGCTACTCGACAGTGGCAGCGTGCAGCTGCTGCGCTACGATGTATCGTTCAACCGGCCCATGACTATGAGTCCGGCGGGCGGGATGAGCGGGGGCGGCAGCACGAGCTACGCGACTTTTCTGCTGCGCCGGGCCAATGAGCGGACCCTCAAGCAGATTCCCGGCAACCGCCTGACCGGCGGCGGCACCAAGTTTCGGGACGCCATCCTGCCTTACCTGACCCAGCGCCCCGACCTGATAAAGCTCGTGGAAGATAAAACCGTGACTTTGGACAATATTGTGGGCCTTATTCACGCGTTGAATACTGGGCAGCCCTACGCCATTACGGCCCCTTACAACTACTACAACTGATTTCCTTTCTTTCCCATGTCCCGCATCCTGACCGGCATTCAGAGCACCGGCCGCCCCCATTTGGGCAACCTGCTCGGCGCCATCCTGCCCGCCATTGAGCTGTCGAAATCGGCGGCCAATGAGTCCCTGTACTTTATTGCCGACCTGCACTCCCTGACCACCGTGCGCGACGCGGAGTTGCTGCGTCAGAACACCTACGCGGTGGCCGCCGCCTGGCTGGCCTGCGGCTTCGACACCGAGAAAAACCTGTTCTACCGCCAGTCGGATGTGCCCCAGGTGACGGAGCTGACCTGGTATCTGTCGTGCTTTACGCCCTACCCGATGCTGGCCAACGCCCACTCGTTTAAGGACAAGTCGGACCGGCTCTCGGACGTGAATGCGGGCCTGTTTACCTACCCCGTGCTCATGGCGGCCGACATTTTGCTCTACGACGCCGACATCGTGCCCGTGGGTAAGGACCAGATTCAGCACCTGGAAATTGCCCGCGACATTGCCTCCACCTTCAACAACCGCTACGGCGAAACCTTCGTGCTGCCCCAGGCCCGCGTGGATGCCGAGCTGATGACCATTCCCGGCCTTGACGGGCAGAAGATGAGCAAGAGCTACGGCAACATCATCGACATTTTCCAGGACGACAAGGCTTTGCTCAAAACCATCCGCAGCATCGTCTCGGACAGCACCCCGCTGGAAGACCCCAAAAATCCGGATACCGACACCACTTTCAAGCTGTTTTCCCTGCTGGCTGCGCCAAGTGAAGTAGAGGAAATGCGCCAGAACTACCTGCGCGGCGGCTACGGCTACGGCCACGCCAAAACGGCCCTCTACGAAGTTATCCGCACCCGTTTTGCCCAGGAGCGGGAGCAGTTCACCTTCTACATCCGCAACCTGCCCGAAGTCGATAAGCGCCTGGCCGAAGGCGCCCGCAAAGCCCAGGCCTACGGCAGCGAAGTGCTGAACAAAGTCCGGGAAAAAGTGGGCTACGGCAGAAGATAATGTGCTAAGGTGAGGAATATGCTGATGCGCTAATGCAAAAGACGTGTCCTTGCGAGGCGTGAGCCGAAGCCAGCCGTCCTCTGCGCAGTACGACCTGACCTTTTCCAGAAAGCCCTTTCCTACTTGCGTGGGAAAGGGCTTTTCGCTTAAGGAAGCTTGCTACGTTTCAGAGGACGGATGGCTCCGCTTCGCTCGCAATGACACATTCAGTCACCTGAGCATATTACCCACATTAGCACCTGAGCACCTTAATACAGCAGCCCGTCGACGCTGTGGTGCTGCTCGCTGGAGAAGCTGAAGCCGACTTTGCTGCCGCGGCTGACCTGCTGGTTTTCAACTTTTTGCTTGACGGTGATTTTCTGAATGTCCTGCATGGGCGGGGCAATCAGGTCATTGTTGACGGCGGCAATCATGGCGCTTTCCACGAACAGGCGCATCATGTCGGGCGTGACGAGGTTATCGGCCATGTCGTTGTCGGGCAGCTCGAGCTGCTGCACGCCTTCGAGGAAGTAGTGGTTTTCGATGTTGATCAGCAAACGGCCTACCAGGTAGCCCGGGTCATTCATGCGCTGGTACTTGATGCTGTCGGCCATGAAGTTGTAGGCCATAATGTGGCCGAAAAACCGCCGCCGGAAGTCCTCTTCCACGTATTTCGAGGCCATGGGGCCATAGTCCTCGGCGAAGGTGACGATGTTGGAGTGCATCACGAAGATGAGCAGGTCGCCCGAGAACTTGATGTGAAACTCCATATCGTTTACGGGCCGGTACTCAATCAGCACGTTCGAGTCGACGGGCGTAATCTTGCGGCTGAGCTCCACGACCAGCTCCTGCGAGACGAGGCGGAGCATGTCGAAGGCGGCGCGGGTGTTGCGGAAGATGGCCTGCTTGGCAATAGACTTCTGCTGCAGGCCCTCGAAAATCTGGTCGAGGCGGTCGGCGGGAGCCTCGGCCGGCGAACCGGGCGCCGAGGTCGGCAGGTTGTTGGTGGCCGTAGCACCGGCCGTAGATTCCAGGCTTTTCTCGGCGGTGGGCTCGGGGGCCGACGTGGCCGGGGCCGCGGCCGGATTTTCAACCAGGGACGTTACAAGTGGCGGGGTCGTATGGGGCATAGAGCAGAGCAGTTCGATGAACAAAAAGACTACTTCAGAACCGGCAGCCGCCTGATTCTGAGGCATCCAAATGGGAATTTAGCACCCCGCAACCCGTAGTTGCAAGGCTATTCGCTGCTTTTACCTACGCAAATAGTCGGTTTCGCAGTTGTATCCAACTTCTTATTCCTGGTCTGCAATTGCCGCCGCGCTATGCTCGCCCAGGTGGGGCGGCGGGGCCAACGACGCAGCCCGGGGCCAGCTGCTGCTCTGAAAAGCCACCGTGCGCAGCCCCGCAAAACCGGCTTCCCCCGCCGGCAGCAGCATCTCCTGCCCCGACTCCCGGGCCAGGGCCTCCCCCACCGTGCGCACCGCCCCGGCCGGCACGCCGAGCTGTTCCAATGCCGCCAGCAGCTCGTCGCCGTTTACTTCCGCCATGCGGGCCTGCAGCAGGCTTTCCAGCGCCGCGCGGTGGGCTACCCGGGCTTCATTGGTCTGGAACCGGGCATCCTGGGCCCACTCCGGCCGGCTCAGGGCCTGGCAGAGGTGGCGAAACTGCCGGTCGGCGCCCACGGCCAGTACCAGGCTGCGGCCGTTGCCGGCCCGGTACACGGTGCCGTAGGGCACGATGCTGGGGTGGCCCGAACCCAGGGGCTGGGGGTCGTGGCCCGTGACGAGCCAGGTGGCGGCCTGGTTGGCCAACGAAGCCAGGGCACTGTCGAGCAAGAAAACTTGTACCAGGCTGCCCTGGCCGCTGCGGCAGCGGTGGTAGAGGGCCGTGAGCAAGCCTTCCTTGAGCTGGTGGGCGGCCAGCAGATCAATCAGGGCGACGGGCATTTTCTGGGGCTCCTGCCCGGGCTGGGCGTTGAGGTACATAAAGCCCGCCTCGGCCTGCAGCACCGCGTCGTAGCCGGCCCGGGCCACGGTGGGGCCGTAGCCGGTGAGGTGGGCATAAATCAGCTGGGGATTCTGCAGTTGGAGAGTGTTGTAGTCCACACCCAGCTTTTCGGCGTCGCCGGGCTTGTAGCTGGCTATTACCACGTCGGCGCGGGCGGCCAGCCGCTGCACCTGGGCCTTACCGGCTTCGGTGGTCAGGTCCAGCACCACCGACTGCTTGCCCCAGTTGGCGCAGCTGAAGTAGGCCGACACGTCGGTGGCGGCGGCTTCGGCGCGGGTTTTCCAGGTGCGGGTGACGTCGCCGGCCGGGGCTTCTACCTTGAGCACAGTGGCGCCCAGCTCGGCAAAAAACTGCCCTACCTGGGGCCCGGCCAGCACGCTGGCCAGCTCCAGCACCCGTAGGTCGGCAAACGGTAAGGGGGCGGCAAGGGGCGCGGCAGAACTGGAAAGCGGCATCGGTTGTTGGGCTCGTGACGATTGACTGAGGGCCTTACCCACTCCGGGTGGGCTCCGCCGGCAAATCTACCGGGTTTTACCCGTTGCCAACGGCCGGAGCCGAACTCGGCAGCAGGCCTAGGAAATCCTGTATATTTACTCCCAAATCAAGCGGTTCGCTGGCCGAAAAACAGGGTCAGCCTTTTCTCACCACTATTTCGCTGAACCTTGAAGTTTTCCGATTTTAACCTTCACGACGACCTGCTGGCCGGCGTGGATGCCATGAATTACCTGAATGCCACGCCCATCCAGGAGCAGGCCATTCCCAAAATTATTGAAGGCAAAGACCTGATTGCCTGCGCCCAGACCGGCACCGGCAAAACTGCCGCCTACCTGCTGCCCCTGCTCGACAAGATTTCCCACGCCAAGCACGGCACCACCTCCACCCTGATTCTGGTGCCCACGCGCGAGCTGGCCACCCAGATTGACGAACAGGTCACGGGCTTCGGCTACTTCGTGGAGGCCAGCAGCATTGCCATTTACGGCGGCGGCAAAAGCGAGAACTGGGAGCAGCAGAAGCGCGCCCTCACCAGCGGGGCCGACATTATCATTGCCACGCCCGGCCGGCTGATTGCCCACTTGCAGATGGGCTACGTCAAGTTTGACCAGATCAAGTACCTGGTGCTCGACGAGGCCGACAAGATGATGGACATGGGCTTCTCGGACGATATTCTCAACATCGTGCGCCAGCTGCCCAAGCAGCGGCAGACGCTGCTGTTCTCGGCCACGATGCCCAACAAAATCCGGGACTTCTCGAAGCAGATTCTCAACGAGCCCGAGGAAATCCGCCTGGCCGTATCCAAGCCCGCCGCCGGCATCGACCAGCAGTTCTACATGGCCTTCGACCGCCAGAAGATTCACCTGCTCGAACACCTACTCAAGACCCAGGAAGTACAGAGCATGGTGCTCTTCACCTCCCAGAAGGCCGCCGTGGCCGGCATCGTGCGGGCCATCAATAAGCTGGGCTACGTGGCCCAGGGCATCAGCTCGGACCGCACCCAGGAAGAGCGGGAGCAGATCATGCGCGACTTCAAGAACAAGCAGTTCCCGATTCTGGTAGCCACCGACGTACTCAGCCGCGGCATTGATATCGACTCGCTGAGCCACGTGGTGAACTACGACATCCCGCGCGCCGCCGAGGATTACGTGCACCGCATTGGCCGCACGGCCCGCGCCGCTACCAAGGGCACGGCCATTACCTTCATTGCCGACCAGGATCAGGACCGCGTCCTTAAGATTGAGAAGCTCATTGAGCGCGAGGTCGAAAAGCAAAGCATCACCGAGGCCCTGGGCCTGGGCGAGGCGCCCGAGTTTGACCCCAAACGCTTCAGCGGCCTGCGCGGCAAGATTGGCGGCCGGCCCGAGCGGGGTGGCCGTTCCGGCGGCGGCAGCCGCGGCCCCCGGCCCGAAGGTGGGGCTCCCCGGGGCGAAGGCGGCCGCCCGCCCCGCCGCGACGCCGACCCGAAAGACCCAAAGCACAAGGAGCGCATTGCCAACGCCCAGGCCGCGCTAGCCGCCATTGATGCGGGCGGGGCTCCGGCTGTGCCCTACCAGCGCCCGCCGCGCCCCGAGGGGGAAGCCCGCCCCCCGCGCGAGCCCCGGGCGCCCCGCCCCGAAGGTGAAGCCCGTCCACCCCGGGAGCCCCGCGCCCCGCGGCCGGAAGGTGAAGCCCCCCGTGCCCCCCGGGCTGAGGGGGAAGGCGGCGACAAGCCCAAGCGCCGCAAGCGCGGCGGCCGTAACCGTAGCGGCCGCGGCCCCCGCCCCGAAGGCTCCACCGAAACGACTCCGCAGGCTGCCCCCGCCGCGCCCAGCGCCGAGTAGACCATTCGCTAGCACCGCAAAAAGCCCCTGATTGCTCAGGGGCTTTTTCGTTTTCTACTCCGGCTATCCAAGCCCGTTACCGCGGCCAGAGCCGCCATTCCGGAATGCGAAATGACTAAAAAAGGCTTCCGCAACGCATTCCGCGTTTTAGAATGCGTCCCTGAACGTTCAGCAGGCCGCTCTGCATGTTGGAATGCGCCGCGGAAGCGCTAGAGCTTGAACTGGGCGCAGACTTTGACGCCGAAGGTGCGCACGTCGGGCAGGTCGCGGTAGGTGAGGCGGTGCAGGAAGTCGACGCGGATGAACTTGAGGATGTTTTCGACCCCGTAGCCCACCTCCACGTAGGGCGCGGCGCCCAGGGCCCGGAAGGTGGGCGTGGGCAGGCCGCTGGCGTCGATGAGGGGCGTGGTGCTGCGGTTAGCCTCGCGCAGGCTGCCTTGCAGTACATTGCCGGTGGCTACCAGGCGCCAGTCCAGCTTTTTGAGCAGGGGCACCGAGTTGATGAGCAGGCCTTCGAAATAGTGCTCGGCGTGCAAAGACACGTACCGGTCACTGACGAATTCGAAGTAGCCCATCAGGTTGTAGGCGTTGGAGGTGTAGATGGGCGACTCGTTGCCGAGGTGGGCCTTGAGCACCGGGTAGGGCACCGTGCTGGGGATGTAGCCCGCGTCGAGGACGTATTCGGTGCGGCCCAGCTGGCCCAGGGGCAGACTTTGGCTCACGGCCAGATTCAGCTTGTGGTAGGCGAAGTCGCTGCCGAGTACGTTGTTGAGGCCGGCCGTGTAGCGCAGCGTAAACACCGGCCACTTCATCAGGCCCACGGCCGTGCGGTGGTTCTGGTTCTGCACCAGCACTTCGCCCGGGGCGTAGCGCGACTCGAGCACCACTTCCGAGAGCTGAAAGCGGTGGGCCGTGGGCGCGGCCGGCGTTTGGTCGGGGCCGGTGTAGTAGGCAAAGTTGTAGAGCGGGTCGAAGCGCTGGTGGCGCAGGGTCACCTTCTGGGTGAAGTTGTGAAACAGGTCGGACTGGGCCGAGACGCTGGTTACCTCCCGCCACAGGGGCAGCAGGGGCTTGATGTTGCCGAAGCGGGCCGCCACCTCAAACAGGGGGCTTTCCAGGGCAATATCGTTGTCGAGCAGGGCCACCAGATCCACGTCGCGGCTGTGCTTGAGGCTGAGCACCGTCCAGTTGGGCCGGTTCACAATCCGGTCGGCCGACACACCGTACTTGAATTCCCCGTCGCGGGTACCGTAGGCCACATAGCCCTGGGCCAGCCAGTCGGGGCTCAGGTTGGGCGTGGTGCGCAGGCCGGCGCGCAGGCGGTTGCCTTCCACGTTATTCCAGTTGTAGCTGTAGGCCACGGGCCCAAACTCCACCAGCTCCCGCTTGCCCAGGGGCTGGTAACCATTCACGACCAGGTCGGCCACTTCCAGAAAGGTGCGGACCGAGGGCAGCTTGCCCACCGAGTCGAGCACGGTGAGGGTGCGGGCTTCCTGGGCCGAGAGCGTATCGGGGCGGTTTTGGGCCCAGAAGCCAGCCGGCACCTTCAGCGCGTCGGCGGCGGTAGCCAGGGGCTGGTCGTAGAAGGCCAGCTCCCGGGGCTTTTGCACCACGAAGGCCGAGTTGATGGTAGTAAAGCGCACCAGCAGGCCGGTTTGCTTGGGCGTGGGCTTGAGGCCTACCACGACTTGCGTGCGGCTCGGCAGCCAGGGCCCGGCGGCGGTGGGCGTGAGCTCCTGCTGAATCCGGATCTGGTCCACGAAGTTGATGTTGGCCTTGGGGTCCACGGTCAGATCCAGCTTGCGCAGGGCGTAGGTGCCGGTCGTAATCCAGATGCGGCCGGTGAAGGCCAGATCCTGGGCCCGGCGCGGAAACACTTTGAGCTGGTAGCAGCGGTCCTGCCCCACCATTACCGAGTCTTCCAGGTCGTAGTCGTAGGTAATGCGCCAGCCGTCGGCAATGGGAGAAATAAAGTCCTTGCCCATCACCACCTGCCAGTTGGGGTAGAAGTCGTAGTCCTGAAACGAGGAACCCAGCAGCTGCGACAACACCGTACCGTCGCGCGGGGCGGCCCCGTAGAGCTGGGAGTGGCGGATTTCTTCCCGCTCCCGCACCGGCCGGTGGCGCACGTAGTAGCGCGACACTACTTCCGAGCCGAACACGGGCACGGTGGGCCGGCCCTGGGCGTTACGCTCCATCTCCCCCATCGAGCCGGCCAGCTCGGTCATGTCACGGATAACCTTGCGCCGGGCCAGCCGGTCGGTAATATCCGACAGCGAGGCCTCAATGCGGTTGTAGCTGTCGAACTCGAAGGCCTCGAGCCGGGCCTTGTCGTTCTGGCGCTTGTGCTGCTGCACCCGGCGCAGAATGGTGAAGGCCGGGTTTTCGGTGGAGCGCACCACCACTTCGCCCAGCGACACGGCCGCCGAGGGCAGGGCCAGGTTAATAGTTTGGCGGGGCTGCCGCCCCACAGCCCGGCTCTTGGGCCGGAAGCCCATGGCCGAGGCCGAAATTGAGTCGATGGGCTGGGCCAGGCTGAGTTGGTAGCGGCCGTTGTCGTTGGCGGTGGTGCCCACGGTGCTGCCCTTCACGAAGACCGAGGCAAACGGCACGGGCTGCCCGGTGGCGGCCTCGGTGATTTGGCCGCTAAGGACCAGCTGCTGCGCTAGGCCAGGCGTCAGGTGCGTGAGCAGGCCCAGCGTGAGCAGGAGCAGCGAGAAAAAGAATTTCATGAAGTAGCGAAAAACAGCCGCTGCCGGGCACAACAATAACCAGGCCTTCGGAACAGCGCGCCAAGGCGAAATTGGATATACCGGTGAAGCGTCCCCGCAAACAAAGTTGAGCATGCTTGCCGGGAACCGTCTTAATGAATCGATAAACCGCAGGTCTTAATCGGCCAAAAACTCAATCAGAGGTATAGAATAGACGGAAAGGAAGGCCAGCCCCAGCAGCGTGGCATAGAACAGGGCTGAGTAAAACGTAGTTGTTTGGGAGTCAGAGGCGAGGCGCATAGCACAGCTCAACTTGAAAGTTTGCGGGAGCCTAAGCGCTTTGCTACCGGGCCTGAACAGGGCAGCCAAACGCTTCTGCAAGGGCAGCCCGCCCGGCGCGAGTAAGCACGCGGGAAACCGGGCGGCGCGGGGCCGCCAGGGGCTGCATCAGCTATTTCTTAATCTGGCCCGGGTGGGGCACCGCGGGAAGAAAGCCGCGGGGGCGGGCCGGGGAGCTGCCAGGGGGGTGGGTGGCGGGCTCGGCGGCAGAGGCTCTACACGTCCTATAAGTGACTAGCGAGAGCCCGGTTGGGGATATGCGTGGGTGAGAGGGTAGCGTTTAAATCAGTTTTTTACTGTTGGAGGTGGCTGATGATAGTTTCGCTCAGGGGTGAGACGGCCGGCCCAAAATAGTGAGTCAGGCGGCCGTCGGCACTAACCAAGTATTTGGAGAAGTTCCAGTCGGGCGCCTGCTCGTTCCAGCCGTTCTGCCGGGCTTGGGTCAACCACTGGTAAACCGGGTTTTGCGTTGCTTGTTTGACGACCACGCTTTTTTTCATCAGCGGAAACGACACGCCGAAATTAACCTGGCAAAACTGCTGAATAGCATGGTCGTCGGCCTGCTCCTGCTCCTTGAAATCGTTGGCCGGAAAGCCCAGGATGACCAGGTCGTCGGCAAACTGCTCGGAAAGCTGCTGTAGCTCCTCGTACTGGTTGGTGTAGCCACAGTTGGAAGCGGTATTCACCAGCAGCACCCGCTTGCCCTTCAGTTGGGAGAAATCCAGTTCCTGACCCGTATTGAGCGCGCCGGCCAGCTCGTAGAACGGCACGGGCGCGTCCTGGGTGGGTGGGCTTGCCAGTACCTTGCCGCGGCCGCCCGACTTGGAGAGGCGCATAATCAGCGGGTATAGCGCTTTGAGGAGTTTTTGGCGAAATGAAGGCATAGGCGAAGAGGTCCGGGCAAATCCGGCTGGAAGTGAGAGAAAATGGCGGCCCTCGGAGCACGAAGGCCTGGCAGTATTTCCCGGTTTCTGCAGTAGACGAAAAGCCGGCCCGGAAACTTTACGCCCGCGCAAAGTTTCTGCGTTTTAATTCTCCATCAGGTGGCGCTGCCCATGCAAAACCGGAGCAAGCGGCTCAAACGCCCCCTCCCCGCAGGGGCTGCTACCCCGACTGTGGCACCAGGCGAGCTGCCAGCCCGGCCCTTCCCTCCTGCCCTAAGCGTTGTAAAAGGCGGCGTAGTACTCCTCATAAAGTTGCTGCTGCACGGGCTGCAAATTTTCGCTTAGCCGGATAATGTCGGCGGCTACCTGTTCCGGAGGGCCGTGGCTAAGCCGGAAGCCTCCTGCGGACGAGGACCATGCTTCCTTGCCGGTGCCTTGAATCCGGAGGTCCAGCAACAGCTGTACTTGCGCTGCGCCGGAGGCCTTACCTACTCGCTGATAGAGCCCGATGGTCCACTGCACCGGGTTTTCCAACCTCTCCAATACAAACGAGCGGCAGACCTGGAACGGCAAGCGCGCCGGCCAGTCGGGCAGGGCGGTAAAGTGCCCCAACTCCTGAAAAAGCGCCTGGAGCAGCTGCGCTTCGGGGGCTGTATAGCCAGGTTTGCTGGCCAAAGGAGTGGACATGGCGGGGCCTCGTTTCGTAAATAACCAAACCTTTCCCTCGGCTCTTACAACTCAAACTTAGCTTCGAAGGCTGTATCCGGGTTGAGGACCACCGGGCGGGGTGCGGCCCCGGCCAGGTGCTTGCTCCACACCAGGCGGGCCAGCACCACCCCGGCGGGCGGCGCGCCGATTCCACCCAGCGGCAACATATCGGGGCTGGTAAACAGGGGCGTAAACTCTTCCCCGTCTTTGGAAAAGGACTGTATCACCAGTTGTTTGTGCTCTAGCTGAGCCTTATGCACCAAGGCATACACGCCTTGGTCCCGAACGGCTCCGACCAACTCAGCCCGGTCGCGCTGCTGGTCAAACAGACCCTTAAGCAACTCCTGCTCGATACCCCGCTCCTGCTGCCGGCTGAAAAACGGCAGGCCCTGCTCCCGCACGGTGGCAAACAGCTCGGCATCTTCCTGGGACGAGGCAAAGAACATCGGCGCCTGGGGCAGATACATCTGCTTGATAAACAAGCTCATCTTTTTGATGCCGTCCAGGTCACCCGTGTGCTCGACGCCCAGAAACAGGTCGTGGGTTTGGCTGACGGAGCTGTAGAGAAAGGCAAAATAGGCCGCCTGCATTTCCTGTTTTTGGTCGAAATAGCTGACCAGATCATCAATAAAGCTGCGGGGCACGGAAGATTCCATAACGAAAAAAACAGAAAGGAGAAACGGGAAAAGGCTGGGGCTACGGTGGAAATCAGGGGGCGGCGGCGGCCGGCGCCTAGTGGATCCAGTTAGCCGGCAATCAGGCGGTTGTGGTGAATGGCGGCCTGCTGCGCCTGGCCAATACGCCGGGCCAGCGCCTGCTCGTCGGCTACTTGGACCTGTACAATCTCGTAAATATTAACCTGAAAAAAGGCGCGTTCGGGCTCTTCTACGTCATACTGGTAGCGCATCTGGTATAAGGCCAAAAACTGCGCGGTACCGGCCGCATTGGCGTAGTAATGAACCCCGGGAAAAGCCGCCAGTTCGGCGGACAGCGGTTTTGCGCCGGGACGGGCAACGAGGTGATACTCGTAATACTGGCCCCTAGGCGTGTCTTCATTGTACGGCTGCAGCCACGTAAACATACTGGCCCGCTCGTCCAGCAAGGACTGGTCGCGCAGCTTATAGGTGCTCAAGGCCTGACCTTCTCTGAACCACTCCTTGTATTGCCAGTTCCACTCTATCTGCTCCCCCGTACTGGGACAGCGGTGCGTCAGTTGCCAGCCTTGGCCAGTATTGAACTGCACGGGCAGGGCGGTGTCCAGCGGCTGAGCAGGTACCAGGGGTTGACTGGCCACTGGTACTGGCGTAACGGCCCCCCCCTCGACCGGGGACAAGCGACGAAGTAAAGCGGAATGAGCTGGAGCTTCCATAGGCAAGAGGCGAATAAGCAGCGGTACACCAGCGGTACTGCCAAGCTGCCAGGAGGCTTAGTAGAGAGGATTGTGGTAAGCCGCTTCCAGGGCCTGGCGAACCAAACGCAGGAAACGGTTTTCATCTAGGTGCACCTGCACAATTTCGTAGAGGTTTACAAAGCTAGCGTCTTCAATTCCCCGCTCGTTGATGGCATAGCGCTGGGCGTACAAAGCCAGGAATTGCTCCCCACCGGCGGTGTAGTAGTGCAGATTGGGAATGCCTCCGAAAGCTTTCAACGGGGCAGCCGGTTTCACCGCCGGCTGCACTACCTGGTAGCTAGGTGGCACGGGCACGGTAGCATACAGCGGCTTGGCTGGCTCCACGTGCTGAAAAACAGCGGCCAGGGAATCTATTAGCGCCCGATTCGCAAAGCCTCGGGTACTCAGGCAAAGTCGCTGCAAATAACGAGTATCCCGAAACAGCTCCACCTGCCAGTTCCACTCGACGGGCTGCCCCGTCGTGGGCGAATCGTGCGTGACTACCCATTTGCGGCCCATAAAGAACTGGGTGGGAAGCAAATGCTGGGTCACGGTAGTTTCATGCTGCCAACCTAGCTCCTGCAACTCCTTATCCGGCTCCACTAGCACAGTAATATTACTTACGACTCCAACCCGCTCAATCGGCAGCGTTTCTGTTTGCATAAGCATGCCCTCGGTTCTCATGTAAGCTTTTTTGCCCTGTTATTAGGCAGTACTTTATAGTCTCCGCTGGGCGAGGAGTTCAGGGTTATTTTGGCAAAGTTGTTGGCCTGCATCTGCCTCCACTCCTCATACTTCCAGTTGTTACCAGCCGGGTCAGTAGTGGGAAAAGTTAACCGCATCTGGGTGCCGCCGCCGGGCTGGCCATACCAGGGAATTACTTCCGCTAGCTCCCCCTGTACCAAGTCCAATGGCACATCCTGTAAAATCTCAACGGTGTAGCCAAAAGCGTACTTGTCTTCAGCCCTGTCCAGGGCCCGTGACTCAAATGACTGCACCACTTTCGGGGTGCCTTCCTGGCCAATAGGTGACAGGAACGTACCGGCGAAAGTGACATCAAACTCGTCCCCAGGCTCCAGATCAACCCGGCCCTTAACCGGGTCAACCTTTTTGTCAAAAACGTCGCCCTGGTAACGGTCAAAAACGTCGCCTTTTTTCAATTGCACGTTTTGCCGCTGATACCCGCCATTGGCCGGGGGCCAATGGTCGTTCAGCGGTTTAGTTTTACCGTCGTCCGGATCTACGTAGTAACTGCTGCGCACCAAATCTTCTACGGCTTTCCAATGTGGTACTGAGGGCTTGCCTGGGGCCGAAGCGGCCGAAGCCGCGTTAAAGAGCCCATAGATTTGCTCAATAACCTCCGGCGGCTGCATGTGCTTGGCGCCCTTGATAGTTTTGGCAAACTCAGTCAGAGTGTATTCCGCCACAAAAGCCTTGGCCGCGGCGGCCGGAGAAGCTACTGCTGCTGCCGCCGCCAGGGCCAGGGAGGGCACGGCGGCCAGGCTCGGCAGCTTGGCCCCGCCGATGGCCGCCAAAGCCGGGGCCGCCGGGCCGCCGGCCAGCAGCTCAAACTCGGGCGCGGTAATGGTCAGCTGGCAGGTATAGGCCCCGTTTTCGGCGTCGGAGGCGCGGAACGCTTCCTCGTAGTGCACGCACTGGCCGGCGGCAAAGGAAATGGTTTCGCGCGGCAGGCGGGCCTGGGAGTCGTCGTAGAAAATGACTTGACCGGCCAGGGGTTTGAAGGGCGTGGCGGCCCAGCTCAGCAGCAGCTCGGCCCCGTCGTCGGGCACGTCGAGCAGCAGCTGCAGGGGCCCCTGCCGCACCCGGGCCGCAACCCGGCCCCGGGCATCGGTGGTCTGCTGGAAGCTGTAGGAGCACTGCAGCATCGGAATTGCAACACCTTCCAGATGAAGCTCAGCATAAAAGGAAGCCATAGGAAATCGGGGATAAGCGTAAGAATAGCGTTGGCAATATAGAAACTTACGCCCAGCCGGCCCGGCCGGATACTTCTACGGCGGCCGGGCGGGTCTTCGGGTCAGCAGCTTACCGGTTTAGCCCAGCACCTGGCCCAGGCCAAAGAGCAGGGTAAAGACCAGCGTGGTCAGGGCCATTTGCTTCAAGAGCGGGTCGAGCTGCATTGAATCCTGGCGCTGCCACACGGCACGGGCGTTGCGCAGCAGCAGCGGGGCGGCCAGCAGAAACAGCCACTGCCAGGGCGAGTGATACGTGAAAGCCACGTACACGATGGCCGCGCCCAGGCCCAGCACCAGCAGCAGCCAGTGGTAGCGCCGGGCCCGCACCGGCCCGAGGCGCACCGGAATCGTGATTTTGCCGGCCAGCTCATCCGAGCGAATGTCGCGGATATTATTCACGTTGAGCACGGCCGTGGCAAAGCAGCCCAAAGCCGCGGCGGGCAACAAAATACCCAGGGGCAGCTCCCGGGCCTGCAGATAATACGTGCCGCAGACGCCCACCAGCCCAAAGAAGATAAATACCGACAAGTCGCCCAGGCCGGCATAGCCGTAGGGCTTGGAACCGGCCGTGTAGTTGACGGCGGCCCAGATGGCACTCAGGCCCAGCACCAGAAACGTGAGAAACACCCACAGGCCCGAGAGCCCCAGCGCCACCCACAACAGACTGATGCCCGCCAGAAACGACAAAATGCCGAACACAGCCATGCCCTTCTTCATCTGGGCCGGCGTGATGGCGCCCGACTGCACGGCCCGCTGCGGACCTTCACGGTGCACGCTGTCGGCCCCGTTCTGGGAGTCGCCGTAGTCGTTGGCCAGGTTGCTCAGAATCTGGAGCAGAATGGTGGTTAGGGCAGCCAGGCCCACGACTGCGCCGCGAAACTGCCCGTGGGCCGCGGCCAGAAAGCCGCCCATCATGATGCTGGCCAGGGCCAGGGGCAGGGTGCGGGGCCGGAAGGCCGAAATCCAGGCTTTGGCCGGGCTAGCGGCCGGGTTGGGCGAAGGGGCGGAAGAAGTCATAGGCAACACAAGAAAGTCATTCCGAACCTGCCGAGGTATCCCGCTTGAATCGTTGCAATAGCAATTATATGCCATTGCACGCGAGATGTCTCGCTAAGGCTCGACATGACGTTCTACTGAGAAGAGCGCAAAAAAATTACTGCAGAATAGCGGCTACCAGCTCGTCGCTCATGGGCTTCACCTTCGAGGGGTAGAAGCCCACCACGTGGCCCTGCTCGTCGATGAGGTACTTGCAGAAGTTCCAGTCGGGGGCATCACTGATGGCGCCGTTCCGGGTTTTGTCGGCCAGAAACTGGTAGAGCGGGGCCGTGTCGTCGCCCTTCACCGATATTTTGGCAAACATGGGGAAGGTCACCCCGTAGTTTTTCTCGCAGAAAGTGGCAATCTGCTCGTTGGAGCCCGGTTCCTGCCCCCCGAAGTTGTTGGCCGGAAAGCCCAGCACCGCCACCCGGTCGCCGTGCTTTTTGTAGAGCTCCTCCAGCTCCTTGTACTGGGGGGTGTAGCCGCACTCCGAGGCCACGTTCACGATGAGCAGCTTTTTGCCCTGGAACTGACTGAGCGGCACATTCTTGCCATCAATAGTTTGGACCGTGAAGTCGTACACGGAGCCGCGGGCAGCGGTTTCAGAAGCGGGGCTGGTCATGGGGCTGGTAGTAGCGGGGGAAGAAGTAGTAGTATTCGAGGATACGCCGCAGGCGCCCAGGGCACCGAGCAGCAGAATCAGGGCAGCTTTCATAGCAGGTAGGTTAGGTCGGTGGGCGCCACAGCCGGCTGCTGCAGCGTAACTCCCCGGCGCGGGGCAATGTTTTTGGCGCTGCCAAGGTACTGGTTTACTCGGGTCCGGCTGGCAGCGTGGCCCGGGCGCGCCAGGCGCCTAGGTGCGCTTCTCGGTCAGCCACTTTTCCAGGTCGGTGGGCACGTAGGCCAGCATCTTGTCGAGCAGGCCGGCGGGTGAGTCGTCCTGCTGGAGCTGGGCGCGGTTTTCGGGCCGCAGGAAGCCTTCGGTTACCATGTGGTCCAGAAACTGCAGCTGGTGGTTGTAGAAGCCCTGCACGTTGAAGACTCCGCTGGGCTTTTTGTGCAGCCCCAGCTGCCCCCAGGTCAGGACCTCAAACAGCTCTTCCAGGGTGCCGAAGCCGCCGGGCATGGCAATAAAGCCCTCGGCCAGGTCGGCCATCAGCAGCTTCCGCTCGTGCATGCTTTTCACGACGTGCAGCTCGGTCAGCCCCCGGTGGGCCAGCTCCTTGTCGGCCAGAAAGTCGGGAATGACGCCGATGCTCTTGCCGCCGTTACGGATGACGCTGTCGGCCACGGCGCCCATCAAACCCACCCGGCCCCCGCCGTACACCAGCGTGATGCCGCGCTGGGCCAGCTCCTGCCCCATCAGGTCGGCCTGCTGGCGGTACACTTCATTGAATCCGGGGCTGGCCCCGCAGTAAACGGCAACGCTTTTCATATCGGTAGTGTGTGGTTGAAAGGTGCAAAAAAAGCCCCTCGTTTCGCAAAGAGGGGCTTTTCAGTAAATTTACATCCGCTCCGGCACCTCGATGCCGAGCAGCTTCATGCTAGCCTTGATGGCCCGGCCCGTTTGCACCGACAGCGCCACGCGGAAAGCCCGCTTGGCCTCATCGGGCTCCTGCAGCACCTGCACTTCGGCGTAAAACCGGTTGTAGGCCTTGGCCAAATCGTAGGCGTACTGGGCCACAATGGCCGGCGAGAAGGTGCGGGCCGCCTCGGTTACCACGGTGGCGTAGCGGGCCAGCTCTTCAATCATTTCCCGCTCCGACTTCTGCAAGTCGCCCAGGCTGGAGAAATCAGTGCCGACGGTGACACCCAGTTGCTCGGCCTTGCGACGGAGCTGGGCAATCCGGGCGTGGGAGTACTGAATGAACGGCCCCGTGTGCCCTTCCAGGCTCACCGATTCCTCGGGGTTGAACAGCATCCGCTTCTTGGGGTCGACTTTGAGCAGGTAGTACTTCAAAGCGCCCAAGCCCAGGGTGTGGAAGAGCTGGGCCTGCTCGTCGTCGGTCAGACCTTCGATTTTGCCTTTTTCCAGGGTAGCCGCTTGGGCCGCTTCCACCACTTCGCGCACCAGCTCGTCGGCGTCCACTACGGTTCCTTCCCGGGTTTTCATCTTGCCCGTGGGCAAATCGACCATGCCGTAGCTCAGGTGGTGAATGGCGGCGGCGTAGGGCTTTTCCAGCTTCTGGAGCGTGGCCTGCAGCACCTGCATGTGGTAGTTCTGCTCGTCGGCAATGACGTAGATGCTCGAGTCGTAGTGGAAGTCGGCGTACTTCAGTTCGGCCGTGCCCAAATCCTGGGTCAAATACACGCTGGTGCCGTCCGAGCGGAGCAGAATCTTCTGATCGAGGCCTTCGGCGGCCAAATCCACCCAGGTCGAGCCGTCTTCCTTGCGGTAGAACAGGCCCCGGTCCAGGCCTTCCTGCACCCGCTCCTTGCCCAGCAGGTAGGTGCCCGACTCGTAGTAAAACTTGTCGAAATCGACGCCGATGGCGGCGTAAGTGGCGTTGTGGCCTTCGTAGACCCAGCCGTTCATCTGCCGCCACAGGCTGACGACTTCTTCGTCGCCGGCTTCCCACTTCTGCAGCATGTCGCGGGCTTCGAGCATCAGCGGGGCCGAAGCCTTGGCTTTGTCTTCGGCCACGCCTTCGGCCACCAGCTGCTGCACCTGCTCGCGGTAGTGCTTCTCGAAGAGCACGTAGTACTTGCCCACCAGATGGTCGCCCTTGATACCGTCGCTCTGGGGCGTTTCGGCGTGGCCAAACCGCTGGTAGCCCAGCATCGACTTGCAAATGTGAATACCCCGGTCATTGACCAGATTCACCTTCGAGACGGTGGCGCCGGTGGCTTTCAGAATCTCGGCCACGGAGTAGCCCAGGAAGTTGTTGCGCAAATGGCCCAGGTGCAGGGGCTTGTTGGTGTTGGGCGAGGAATACTCCACCACCACGTTCTGGGGGCCGCCGGTGGGCACGGGCGTGCCGTCGGGCTGCTGCACCAGGCCCTGGAACAAACTCAGCCACTGCTGGTCGGCCACTTCCAGGTTCAGGAAACCCTTGACCACGTTGAAGCCGCTGATACGGGGCTCGTTAGCGGTTAGCCACTCGCCCAGCCCCTGCCCAATCTGCTCGGGACCTTTGCCCAGGGCTTTGGTCAGGGAAAACGTAACGAGCGTAAACGAACCCGCAAATTCCTTGCGGGTGGGCTGAATCACGAGCTGGTCGGGGCCGACCGTAACGCCAAAAACCTGCTGTATGGCCGCGCTCAGCGCCGCTCTGATGTCCTGTTCGAGTTGTTGCACGGGGTGCTGGGTTAATAAGGAGCTCCGCCGTAGGCTCCGGGAAATCCGGCGGAAATGCTGGCGCAAAAGTAACGGAACCCGCGCCGGGTTCAAACTACAACCTGCAACGCGCCGCTGGCGCCCGCCCAACCGATCTTCCGCCCGGTCATCCTTCATCTGGCGTGCGCAGAGTGAAGGACCTTTCTCCCCTCGTCCACTGCCGGTTCTACTATGCAAAAAGCCCTTTACCAGCTGTGGGCAAAGGGCTTTTTAGATTTACGCAGAGGTGTCAGAACCGGGAAAGAGGTCCTGCGCTATGCTTACAAGATTCAGCCGGCAACATAGTTTACAACTGGTATTCACTATTGTTAATTTTCGTCAGTTGTATACCGAAGCTCAGTATACGGTTTACAAAACAACAAGATCATGTATACCTAAAACACCTCAAGAAAGTATACTTACTCCATTTTTTCAGAGCAACGTTTACCCTATTCAATCCTCTTGGAATCAGCGGGAAGTTCTTACCGGCTGGTTACGTCTTCCATCTTGAGGCGCTCCAGGATAGCGTCCGTGGAAGCTTCCAGAATATCAAAGGCGTTTTTGGCCATGGTATTCTCGTTGTCGAGCGTGGGGTTGATTTCCACCATTTCGAAGCATACCACCCGGTCGTTGTCGAGCAGGGCGCGGCACAGGCTGACGGCTTCCTCCACGTTGAGGCCGTCCACGACGGGCGTGCCGGTGCCTTTACTGAAGCGCGAGTCGAGAGAATCCACGTCGAAGCTGATGTAGACCAGGTCGCAGAAGCGCAGCCGCTCGTAGATTTCGCGGGCTACCTGCCGGGCGCCTTTGGCCTTGAATTCGGGCAGCTTGAAGTTTTTGATGCCAAGCCGGTCGATAACGGCGTCTTCCTCGTGCTCGGTGTCGCGCACCACCACGTACACCAGATGCTCAGGACTGAGCTTGGGGCCGGCCTCGCCCAGGTTCTGGAGGCGGCGCCAGAAAAACTCGGTTTCCGGGTCCAGCTCGTTGCGCTGGCACTCGCGGTTGTCCTCGTTCAGGGCCATGGCCAGCGGCATGCCGTGAATGTTGCCCGAGGGTGTGGTGTAGGGCGAGTGGATGTCGGCGTGGGCATCAATCCAGACCACGCCGAGCGTCTTGTAGGGATTGGCCGCCTTGATGCCGGCAATGGTGGCGGCGGCGTTGCTGTGGTCGCCGGCCAGCACGACCGGGAATTCGCCGAACCGGAGCGTTTGCTCCACGGTATTGGCAATGGCCTTTTGCACGGTGTACACCGAGTCGATGTGCTTGGCAAACGGGAAATGGTTTTTGTCGAACAAGACGTGGTTCTGATCCGGCACGGCTACGGCGTTGAAGCGGCGGAAATAATCGGAACCTTTGTTCAGGCAGGCAATCCGAAGGGCATCAACCCCCAGACTGGCCCCACGAGTACCGGCCCCGAGTTCGGAGCGGACTTCGATGAGCTTGATGCGGCGCATACTTACATGGGCAGAAAAAAGTTAAATGGTTCTGATGCTTGCCGATTGATGGGCCCCCCGACCCCCTCAGGCTTGGCGCGGACGGACCTTCCGCCGCGCACAACGAACAAAGCACAACCAAAACCCCGCGGGCGGGGTATCTTTGCGGGCACTAAGTTCGGAAAGTTGGTTGTCAGTTGCTAGTTGTCAGTTGCAGTATTGTTCTGCTTACTGGCAATCAACTACTTCACTAACAACCGACAACTAGCAACTGACAACTAACCCCGTCAATGGATACCTACCACGACCTGATTTCCCAGACCTTTGATTTTCCGACCCAGGAGTTTCACGTCGAGCAGAACGAGCTGCGCTTCCACGACATCGACCTGATGGCCCTGGTCGAGAAGTACGGCACGCCGCTGCGCCTCACCTACCTGCCCAAAATATCGTCCCAGATTCAGCGGGCCAAGGAGTGGTTCCGGGTCGGCATCGAGAAAACCGATTACCAGGGCCAGTACTCCTACGCCTACTGCACCAAGGCCTCCCACTTCAGCTTCGTGGTGGAAGAAGCCCTGAAAAACGGCGTCCACATCGAAACTTCGTCCTGGTTCGACACCAACATCATCCGGGCCATGTACGACAAGGGCCGGGTGACCAAGGACACCTACATCATCTGCAACGGCTTTAAGCCCGAGGCCTACAAGTCGGAAATTACGCGGCTCATCAACGACGGGTTCGTGAACTGCATGCCCATCCTGGACTCGCCCAACGAGGTGGAGTACTACCACGACAACGTGCGCGAGAAGTGCAACCTGGGCATGCGCCTGGCTTCCGACGAGGAGCCGCGCTTCCAGTTCTACACCTCCCGCCTGGGCATCCGCTACGCCGACGCCATTCCGCTCTACGAGCAGAAAATCAAGGATGACCCGCGCTTCGAGCTCACGATGCTGCACTACTTCATCAACACCGGCATCAAGGACACGTCTTACTATTGGTCGGAGCTGAGCCGCTTCGTGCACAAGTACTGCGAGCTGCGCAAGGTGTGCCCCACCCTAACGACCATCGACATCGGCGGCGGTTTGCCCATTCAAACTTCCATTCAGAAGGAGTACGACTACCCCTACATGATTGAGGAGATTCTGCGCACTATCAAGCGGATCTGCAGCGAGGAAGGCGTGCCCGAGCCCCACATTTTCACCGAGTTCGGCATTTTCACCGTCGGTGAGTCGGGCGCTACCATCTACAGCATTCTGGACGAGAAGCTGCAGAACGACAAGGAGCTCTGGTACATGATTGACGGCTCGTTTATCACCAACCTGCCCGATACCTGGGCTCTGAATCAGCGCTTCATTATGCTGGCCCTCAACGGCTGGGAAAAGAAGTACAAGAAGATTCAGCTCGGCGGCCTGACCTGCGACTCTCAGGACTACTACAATGCCGAAAAGCACATCTACCAGGTGTTTTTGCCCGAGCGCAAGCCCGCCACCGACGCCCAGCCGCTCTACGTGGGCTTCTTCCACACCGGGGCCTACCAGGAAAGCCTCTCGGGCTACGGCGGCATCAAGCACTGCCTGATTCCGGCCCCGAAAATGGTGATTCTGGACCGCGACGCCGACGGCAACCTCACCGACCGGGTGTTTGCCGAGCAGCAGGAAGGCGAATCGATGATGCGGATTCTGGGCTACCAGAATTAAAATAGCACACTAAATTTCTGGTCCGGATGGTTGAAGGTCCGGACCAGAAATTGTACTTTTGGTGCTGAACTAGTTTCTCTTACAACACTTTTGGTTTTTCTTGGGATGAAAAAGCTACTCTTATTGGCCTCCGTGGCCCTACTCGGTCTGAGCGCGTGCAACAAGACGAAATGCCCTGCTTATAGCAGCACTAAAGCCGCTAACCGCGTTTCGTCGACCATCACCGCCTCCGCGGCTACCCCCGCTGAGCGCCAGTAGTTTTCGGTAGCTTTTGCGCTAGTCCCGGCTATACTAACGCCGGCTTTCTGCCCCGCAGGAAGCCGGCGTTTTGCGTAGTGCAAGTTGGCAGGCGGCAGTTGAACGAATGGGTACAATTTGAAGGTTAGGAAATCGTTACCAGTTGGTAAATCATTTCCCACCTCTTCCATTCCCGTATTGCCTAATACTTCAGATTGTACTTAAGCATGAAAAAACTGTTGATTGTAGCTGTTGGATGTCTTTCTTTCTTCAGCTCCTGCCGCACCAAGTGTCCGGCCTACTCCGCCACCAAGCCCGCTACCCAAGTTGCCGCGCCCATTATGGCCAGCACCGAGCAACAGTCGGCTCGCCAGTAGTTGCTGGCTTCCTTCAAAAGCAGAACAGCCGGTTTCTCCCCGCGGGAAACCGGCTGCTTCTTTTTAGCTAGCGGCGCTTAGCTACGTACTCATTGCGAGGGCGCCGCAATGAGTACGTAGCTAAGCGCCGCTAAGCGCCCAGAATAATCTCGGTGGCGCCCCGCAAATCGGCAGCGTAGAGTGCGGGGCGGGCTTCTTCGCCTTCGCCCACCAGAATGCCCCGCACGCCGACTTTGGCGCCGGCCTGCAGGTCGCGGAGCCGGTCGCCGACAATCCAGCTCTGGGCCGGGTCGAGACGGAAGCGGGCCATGGCTTTTTCCAGCATCAGCGAGTCGGGCTTGCGCATCAGCGACTCGCTGATGCTGGGGTGGCCGCTGGCGAAGTAGAGGGCGTCAATGGCATTATCGCAGGCCTGCTGCAGCTTTTGGTGGCAGGCTTGCACTTCCCGGGCCGTATACAGGCCCTTGGCAATGCCAGCCTGGTTGGTTACCACAATCAGGCGGTAGCCGGCGGCTTTGAGGCGGGCCAGGCTTTCGGGCACGCCGGCCGCAATAACGAACTCGTCGAGCTGCCACACGTAGTGGCCAATTTCGTGGTTTAAAACGCCGTCCCGGTCCAGGAACACGGCTTTTTCGCGGGCCGGTGGCGCGGTTGCTGCTGCATTCATACGGCCAAAGCTACGGATTCCGGGCCCAGCGCGCCGAACTCCGCGGGGACGGTTACCTTTGCCCTATTCCAACTCAGCGCACCATGCGGATTGCAATTCTTGGGGGCGGTATTTCGGGCCTGACCCTGGCCTTTTACCTGCAGCGGGCCGGCGTGGCCTACGACCTGTTTGAGGCTAGTCCCCGGCCCGGTGGCAATATCCGCTCCGAACACCACGACGGCTATCTGCTCGAAACTGGCCCCAACTCCCTGCAGCTCAGCGACGAACTTAGCGAGTTGCTCGACCATCTGGGCCTCACCGACCAGCTCCAGGACACCGCCGCCGTGAGTGCCAACCGCTACGTGCTGCGCGCGGGCAAGTACCAGAAGCTGCCTGCCTCCCCGCCTGGCCTGCTGCTGAACGGCTTTTTCAGCCTGAAGGCCAAGCTCAACATCCTGCGGGAGCTGCGCCGCCCGGCCCAGAAGCCCGACCCGACCGAAACCCTGGCCGACTTTTTCCGCCGCCGCTTCGGTTCCGAAATAGTGGACTACGCCCTGAACCCGTTTATTTCGGGCATCTACGCCGGCGACCCGGAGCAGCTGCTCGTGCACAAAACCTTTCCTAAAATGGTGGAGCTGGAGCAGACGTACGGTTCGGTGCTCAAGGGGCTGGCCAAGAGCGGCACGCCCGGCACCCGCCGCCGCATCGTGTCCCTGCGCGACGGGCTGCAAACCCTACCCAACACCCTGGCCGCTCAGCTGACCCACGCCCACTTTGGGGCGGCCGTAACCAAGCTTACGCGCACGACGAATGGTCAGTACACGCTCGAAACGAGCGGTGACCAAAGCTTGCCGGCCTACGACGCACTGGTGCTGGCCCTGCCCACGTACGCGGCGGCGCCGCTGCTACAGCCCCTGTTTGCCGCAGCTGCCGCGGCCCTGCAAGCCGTGTACCACCCGCCGATGACGGCCGTGTATACGGCTTACCACCGCGCCGACGTTACCCACCCGCTCGACGGTTTCGGGGCCCTGCACCCCAAGGTGGAGCAGCCCTACGCCGCCGGCAGCATCTGGACCAGCTCCATCTACCCGAATCGGGTGCCCGACGGACACGTTTTGTTTACCACGTTTGTTGGGGGTACGCAGTATGAGGCTCAGGCCCGGCAACCGGCCGAGCAGCAGCTACAGCAAGTGCACGCCGAGCTAAGCCGCTTCTACGGTATTCGGGCCGTGCAACCCCTGTGGCAATACCGGTACTCTTGGGAGCGGGCCATTCCGCAGTTCGACCACCGCATTGTGGCCGCCCACGCGGCGGCCGATGCCCTGGTGGCGGAAGGCATTTACAGCACGGCCAACTGGCGGGCCGGCGTGGGCGTGCCCGACTGTATTCGCCACGCCCGGGCCCTGGCGGAAAAAATTACGGAGGGCGCAAACTGAATCTTTATCTTTGATGCATGAATGACGGGCTCGTCCTGATACCAACCTATAATGAGCGGGAAAACGCGGAGCTGATTATCCGCAAGGTGTTTTCTCTGCCCAAAGGCTTCGACGTGCTCATCATCGACGATGGCTCGCCTGATGGCACGGCCGAGGTGGTGCGCGGCCTGCAGCAGGAATTTCCCGACCGCCTTTTTCTGGAAGAGCGCAGCGGCAAGCTGGGTCTGGGCACAGCCTACATTCACGGGTTTCGGTGGGCCCTGGCGCGCAACTACCAGTACGTGTTTGAGATGGACGCCGACTTCTCGCATAACCCCGACGACCTGATTCGCCTCTACCAGGCCTGCGCCACCGACGGCTACGATCTGGCCATTGGCTCGCGCTACATTCAGGGCGTCAACGTGGTGAACTGGCCCATGGACCGGGTACTCATGTCCTGGTTTGCCTCGGCCTACGTGCGCCTGGTCACCGGCATGCCCATTGCCGACGCCACGGCCGGCTTTAAGTGCTACACCGCCCGGGTGCTGCGCACTATTCCGCTGGACCGCATCCGCTTTGTGGGCTACGCCTTCCAGATTGAGATGAAGTGGCTGGCCTACAAATACGGCTTCCGCATCAAGGAAGTGCCGATTATCTTCACCGACCGCACCCGGGGCACGTCCAAGATGACCAAGGGCATCTTCCAGGAAGCCCTGTTCGGAGTGGTACAAATGAAGCTCAGCAGCCTGTTTCGGTCGTTTGACCGGGCTGCCGGACCAAGCCCGGAATCAACCATTCCGGCACCGGCCGCAACCCCGGCCCGCGAAACCCGGTAAGCTCTTCTACGGCGGCACGACGGCCCCGTAGGCTGCGCTTATGGAAAACTCCCTCCCCTTCTGGGTTGGCTTCAACGCCTTCGTGCTCCTGCTGCTCCTGCTCGACCTGCTGGTGTTCAACCGCAAGGCCCACGTAGTCCGCATGCGGGAGGCCCTGGGCTGGAGTGCGTTCTGGATTGTCCTGTCCCTGGCCTTCAACTACGTGGTGTACCGCACCATAGGCCAGCAGGCCGGCCTGGAGTTTCTGACCGGCTACCTGATTGAGAAGTCCCTGAGCGTCGACAACTTGTTCGTGTTTCTGCTCATCTTCACCTACTTCAAGGTGCCGCAGCAGTACCAGCACCGCATCCTGTTCTGGGGCGTTATCGGGGCGCTGGTGCTGCGGGCGGTTTTTATCCTGGCGGGGGCCGCGCTGCTGGCCAAGTTTCACTTCCTGCTGTACGTGCTGGGCGCCTTTCTGGTGTACACCGGCATCCGCATGGCCCTGAACGCCGGCGGCCCCGACATCAACCCCGACGACAACCCGGTGGTCAAGTTTCTGAGCCGCCACCTGCCCATTACCAGCAAGCTGGAAGGTGGCAAATTCTTCGTGCGCAAGGAGCGGCTGCTGTTTGCTACGCCCCTGTTCGTGGTGCTGGTTATGGTCGAAACCACCGACGTAGTTTTCGCCGCCGACTCCATCCCGGCCATTCTGGCCATTTCGCGCAACACGTTTATCGTTTATACCTCCAACGTATTTGCCCTGCTGGGTTTGCGGGCCCTGTATTTTGCCCTGGCCGGCCTGATGCAGCTGTTTCACTACCTGCACTACGGCCTGGCCCTGATTCTGGTCTTTATCGGCGGCAAGCTGCTCATTGCCGACTTTTACGAGCTGCCCATGTCGATTTCCCTGGGCGTGGTGGGGCTGCTACTGCTGGGCTCGGTGGTTTTGTCGCTGCTTTTTCCCAAAAAGGACGGACCCGTCATCCCATCCGGGCCCTGAATGGACTTTACAGGCCGCTGAATACAAAAAGCCCCGGCAGCAGCTGCTACCGGGGCTTTTCTGTGGTCAAACTAGCCTTACTCCTTGGGCGGCGTGGTGGTAGCCGGCGGGGTAATGGTGGTGTTTACGCCCGCGTCGGGGGCCTGGCCGCCGAGCAGGTCAATCAGGTTGAGCGGCTCAAACTGGGAGGAGTCGGCGGCAAATACGGTGCGGGTCGTATCGGGGCGCACGGCCCGGAAAATGGAGCCGTGGGCCCGGCCGGGGAAGCTCAGGTTGTAGGTCACACTGTTGCGGGCCTCCTCCGAAATCATGCCCTTGCGCTCCATCAGGTCGGCAATGAGGCGGTGGAAGTAACGGGCCGAGCTGCGCATCTCCCCGTACTGGTTGAACGACATCTGGTAGCGCTTGGGCCGCGGAATGATGCTGGCCAGGTACAGGCTTTCCGACAGGTTCAGGTTGCCGGGCTGCTTGTCGAAGTAGAAGCGCGCGGCCTCGTTGACGCCGTAGATTTTCGGGCCCCACTCGATGATGTTCAGATACACCTCAAACATGCGCTCCTTGGACACGAGGCGGGTATTTTCAATGAGCCACACAATCAGGGCTTCCTCAATCTTGCGGGTCACGGTTTTTTGTCGGGTCAAAAACACGTTTTTGACCAGCTGCATCGAAATCGTGCTGCCGCCGCGGGCAAAGCGCTTTTCCTTGATATTCTGGATGGCCGACTTCACGAAAGCCTTTTCCATGAAGCCCTTATGCGTCATGAAGCGCGGGTCCTCGGCCGTCATGATGGCCCCCTTGAGGTAGTCGGCTACCTCGTTGTAGGGCGTAAACTTCGGGTTCGACGGGCCCACGGTGAAGGTTTTGATGGAGTCCCCCTTGTCGTTGTAGGCCGTGTAGGGGAAGTCCTCGTTGAGCTTGTTCAGGTTTTCGCGGCCGAAGCGGCTGATGCGAAAGTTTTTCGGCGTCAGGCCGGAGTTGAATTCCAGGCTGTCGAGCTGATTCATGTCCAGGGCCAGGTGCAGGCGGTAGGTCAGCGTGCCTTCGCCCTGCATACCTTCCAGGGTGTTGAACATACCCTCGGGCAGGGCCTCGAAGAACGTGTTGGCCGGCGTCTCGGCCGATTCCACGTCGGCCTTCACCTGCAGGCCGGCCAGGGCCTCGCTGCGGCTGCGCAACCCGTTCACCATTTTGCCAATCACCCGCTCGTTCACCGGCAGCTTGCGCACGCTCACCACGGGGAAGAACTCCATACGGTTCAGGGTCACCTTAGTGCCTTTGTCGAGGGCGGCGAAGGCCTGGCCCAGGCGGGCGACGAAGTCGATGCCGCCGCGGGGAAAGCGCACGTCCCGGTCCGAGAGCTTGGGGTGGTTTACAATGAAGTTGGCGGCCGAGGCCGTGCCGCGCACGGTCAGCTCGTCGTCATCCAGCTCCTTATCCGTCAGGCTCAGGCGCAGCGTGTCGAACTGCACCCGGGCCCCGTAGCGGCGCAGCACGTAGGGCAGCACCACGGGGCGGCGGCCCAGGCCAAACACCTCGGCCGTGAGGGCATAGTCGCCGGGTTCCACGTGGCCCTGCACCCCGACGCGGTTTTCCACCGAGTCGATGACGGCCGTTACCTGCCCGCTGATGTCGCCGTCCTCAATGGCCAGGCGGGGCATGGTAATGCGGGCCCGGTGCCGGGGGCTTTCGAAGGTGACCAGGAAATTGCGAAAATCGGCTTCTTCGGGAATATTGTCGAAGCTGCCCTCCAGGAGCTGGTTTACCAGCAGGCCGTAGTTTACGCCTTTGGTTGTGTCGCGCGGGGTAGCCGGCTGGGCGCCTTTCTTCTTGTAGAGAAAGGAAAAGTTGTCGGAGGTGGCCGTTTTGCGGGCCGTGAGCTGGGCGTCGTTGATTTCGAGGTTGCTGAACACCGGCCGGCCGGCAAACAGGGACTTCACGCTCAAGGACACCGTCATGTTGCGGGCCCGCAGCAATGTATCGGTGGGGGCGGCCGTGGGCACCATGCTCATGCCGGCAATGCCGACCGTGTTGAGGTCGGTGAAGCGGGCCGTGCCCAGGGTCAGCGTAACTGGATATTTCCGCTCTACTTTGGCTTTTGCCCGCTGCAGAGCATAGTCTAGAAGCTGCTGTCGTTTGAGCAAAAACACGCCCAGGGCCACGCCGAGCAACACCACGAGGATGCCCAGACCGATGCCTATTTTTTTCTTAGTAGCTGAAGTCACGCGAACGAGAAGAGGGAGAAAAGAGCGGAAGGCGTATGCCAATGTTGTGCCGAACCCGCTGCCGCTCGGGTAACAAAGGTAGCGAAAACCGTCGCGCGAACCGTAGCCGCGCCGCCTCATTCGCTACCTTTGAGCACTCTGGCCAACTTCTTTCTACGCATGACTGCTGCTGCCGACTACGCCGCCCTCTCCCCGCTCACCGCCGTTTCGCCCCTCGACGGGCGCTACCGCCGCCAAACGCTGCCACTGGCTGCTTACTTCTCCGAGCTGGCCCTGATTCGCTACCGGGTGCTCATTGAGGTCGAGTACTTCATTGCCTTGTGCGAGCTGCCTTTGCCCCAGCTGCAGGGCGTGGACGAGGCCGTGTTTGGTCAACTGCGCGGCATTTACAAGAACTTCACCCAGGCCGATGCCGAGGCGGTAAAGGCCCACGAAAAGGTCACCAACCACGACGTGAAGGCCGTGGAGTACTTCCTGCGGGACCAGTTTTCGGCCCTGGGCCTGGGTAGCTACCTGGAGTTTATTCACTTCGGGCTGACTTCCCAAGACATCAACAACACGGCCATTCCCCTGAGCTTGCAGCACGCCCTGCTGCACACGCTGCTGCCCGCCTACGCCCAGGTGCGCAACCAGCTGGCCACCCGCGCCGCCGACTGGGAAGCCATTCCGATGCTGGCCCGCACCCACGGGCAGCCGGCCTCGCCCACGCGCCTGGGCAAGGAAATTCAGGTGTTTGTGGCCCGGCTCGACGCCCAGGTGGAGCTGCTGGCCCAAGTGCCGTTCGGGGCCAAGTTTGGGGGAGCTACCGGCAACCTGAACGCCCACCAAGTGGCCTATCCGCAGGTCGACTGGAAGCAGTTTGCCGACGTGTTTGTGAACAACCGCCTGGGCTTGCACCGCAGCCAGCCCACCACCCAGATTGAGCACTACGACCATCTGGCTGCTACCTGCGACGGGCTCAAGCGCCTCAACAACATCCTCATCGACCTGGCCCGGGACGTGTGGCAATACATTTCGATGGGCTATTTCAAGCAGACCATCAAGGCCGGGGAAGTGGGCTCGTCGGCCATGCCCCACAAGGTCAACCCGATTGACTTCGAAAATGCCGAGGGCAACCTGGGCGTGGCCAACGCCGTGCTGGAGCACCTCGCGGCCAAGCTGCCCATCAGCCGCCTGCAGCGCGACCTGACCGACTCCACCGTGCTGCGCAACCTGGGCGTGCCGCTGGGTCACATCCTGATTGCGCTGACCTCGCTGCAGCGCGGCCTCGATAAGCTGGCCCTCGACGAGCAGGCCCTGCACCGCGACCTGGAGGCCAACTGGGCTGTGGTGGCCGAGGCCATTCAGACGGTGCTGCGCCGCGAGAATTACCCCGACCCCTACAACGCCCTCAAAGCCCTGACCCGCACCGGCGAGGCTATTTCCCAGAGCAGCATCCAAGAGTTTATTGAGACGCTGACCGTGGCCGAAAGCGTGAAGCAGGAATTGCGCGCCATTACGCCGCACACCTACGTGGGCATCTAGCCGGCGGCTTGCTAGCGGAATTTACTACCCTATAAGTTTTCCTTTCTATGAACAGATTTCTACTGCTGGCGGCCCTGCTGGCCAGCCCGGGCCTGACCCAGGCCCAGAGCTGGCAATGGGTGGCCGGAGCTACCGGCCCCGGTAATGCCCGCATTCTGGCTACTGCCACCGACGGCGCCGGCGGCACCGTGGTAGCCGGCGACTTCACCGGCACCATCACGCTGGGTGGCACCACGCTCACCAGCGCCGGCAACCGGGACGTATTTGTGGCCCGCCTCAATAATGCCGGCACCTTTACCCAAGCCGTGCGGGCCGGGGGCACGGCCGAGGACTACGCCATTGACCTGATCCTCGATGCCAGCGGCATGGCCACCGTGCTAGGGGGCTTTTACAGCGCCACCGCCGAGTTTGGCCCCACCGTGCTGACCAAGGCAAACCTCATTGGCGGAGCGGAGATATTCGTGGCCCAGCTGAGCAGCACGGGTACCTGGACGCGGGCGGTGCACGGGGGCATCAACGGGGTTAATTTTCCCTCGGCTCTGGCACTGAATGCCGCCGGTGAGGCCGTGGTGACGGGCTTTTTCTACGGCTCGACCACCAGCTTCGGGTCTACTACCCTAACCAACGTTAACCCCTCTAGCACCAACGCCGATATCTTCGTGGCCCGCCTGAGCAGCGCCGGTACCTGGACCCAGGCCGCCCGCGCCGGCGGCAGTGGCGACGACCGGGCCGAAGGGGTAGCGCTGGCCGCTGATGGAACGGTCGTGGTGGCGGGCTCATTCCGGGGCCCGACCATGGACCTGGGCACGTTCTCGCTGCTCAATGCTGACCTTGCCGGGCAGACGAACGACGTGTTTGTGGCCCGCCTGGGTACGGCCGGCACCTGGAGTCAGGCCAGCCGGGCTGGGGGCCCCGCCGCCGACCTGGCCCGCCGCCTGGCCCTGGATGCGGCCGGCAATGCCACCGTCGTCGGCTCCTTCAGCAGCTCGACCATCAGCTTTGGCTCGTTTGCGCTGACCAATGCCGGTGGCACTACTGGTTCTTCCGACGTCTTTGCGGCCCGTTTCACACCCGCCGGCACTTGGAGCCAGGCGGTGCGGGCCGGCGGCAGTGGCTCCGAAACCGCCCTGGCAGTAGCAGTAAGCGCGAATGGGCAGGCTACGGTCGGCGGCTTGTTTTCTAGTCCCACGGCCACCTTTAGTAACCTTTCACTTTCTAATGCCGATGCCAACGGCTTCTCTAATGACTTGTTTGTGGCCCGCCTCAACAGCGCCGGCGCGGCCTGGACGCAGGCCGTCCGGGCCGGAGCCGGCAGTGACGAAGCCGTAGTAGACCTGGACCTGACTGGTTCCGGGGAGGCTACCATTGCCGGGCTTTACTTGGCGACTACCACCATCGGCTCGACGACCTTGAACTCGACTACGACAACCGATAATACTGGCTTCGTAGCGCGCACCACGGGGCTGACCTTGGGCGTGCGCCATGCCACCGACACGTCTCCGCTGGCCGTGTACCCCAACCCCGCCACGGCGGGCACCGCTATGCTGCGGCTCTCCGCACCGGCTACGGCCGCCCAAACCCTGACGGTGCGCGACGCGCTGGGCCGGGTAGTGCGGCAGGCCACCATTGCCACCGGCCGGCAGGAAGTAGCCCTGCCTACTGCGGGCCTCTCTCCGGGGGTGTACCTGGCCGAAACCGGCCTGAGCCGCGCCCAGCTAGTCGTGGAATAGTCACGCTTCGCCTGCGGCAACCTGTTATCGAAAGCCCCGGTGCACCGCTGCGTGCCCGGGGCTTTTTCGTGGGCTTTATTCAGCCAGGAGCCAGTTATGGACCGTTGCACGAATGCAGGAGGCAAGAGTATATTTCGGGGCCTTTCGGGCTATCTGACACCCCACCTCCCATCCTATTGCATGACCGACTCTTACTCTGCTCCTTTGCTGGTGCCGCCGACGCGCCAGCAGCTTCCCACCCACCCCCAGGAGCAGCGCATGGCGGCCGCTGTTGCCGAAGTAGCCCGCCACGCCGATCTGCACCCCGGCGTGACCATCATTGCCAACCTGCTCCTGGACCGGGTCGAATACATGTCGCAGCGGGGGCTGCAGGAGCTGGGCACTACTCAGGAAGCCATTCAGGCGCTGGGCCCGGGCTACTGGACGGAGTACTTCAACCCCGACGACGCCGAGGACTACCTGCCCAAGGTGTTCGAAATGATTCAGAACCCCAATCCCTGGGCCGTTACCAGCGTGTTTCAGCAGGTGCGCATCGGGCCGGGCCGCAGCTACGTCTGGCACCTGAGCGCCACGCGGGTACTGCTGCGCGACGAAGAAACCGGCCAGCCCCTGCTGCTGGTTACCACGTCCATTCCCGTCGATCCGCTGCACCACGTAACCCACAAGGTGAGCCGGCTGCTGGAGGAAAACAACTTTCTGCGCCAGCACGCCGTGCGCTTCGGGCAGCTCACCCGGCGCGAGCGGGAAGTGCTGCGTCTGCTCACGCTGGGTCACTCGGCCCCCGAAATTGCCGACCAGCTCTTCATTTCGGCCCAGACCGTGGAAACCCACCGTCGCAACCTGCGGCAGAAGCTGGGAGCCTTCAGCGCCTTCGAGCTAGGACAGTACGCCCGGGCTTTCGACTTGGTGTAAGACCGGTAAAGTGCATAAAATACCTACTTGTAGGTATTGTAGCTGGGCCGGTACCGGGAGAATTTTGAGGTTCCGTTCAATCTCACATTTTCCACTTGCCTGTGCGACACATTTACCATTCTTTGGGCTTAGCGCTTACGCTGGGCTTATCGGCGGCTCACGCCCAAACGCCTACCTGGACCAATGGCGCTCAAACCGTAAACCCCGCCCCGACCAACGATACCGGGGCCCGGGCTACGGCTATTGCTTCTGACGCGGCCGGCAACGGCTACGTAATCGGCGTGTTACAGAATGGCGCCGGCAGCGGGGTACCGGCCACCCGGGCTTTCGGCAGCACCAGCCTGAGCAGTACCACTGGCTTTGGCGACGGATTCGTGGCCAAGCTTTCCCCCTCCCAGCAGTGGGCGTGGGCCGTCCGGGTCAATAGCACCGGCGAAGGCTTGACGTTTTCCAGATTAGCCGCAACTCCCGCTGGCGACGTGTACGCCGGCGGAGTTACCCAGGATGATAACAGCCCCATCACCGTCGGGACCCTGACGCAGGCTTCCACTTCGGGCTATAAAGTATTCGTAACCCGTCTCACAACCACGGGTCAGCCGCAGTGGATAGCGGTGGCACCCCTCACCGCCTTTGCCAGCGCAACCAGCCGCCTGTCGATGCAGTCCGTCAGCTGGGACGCGGCAGCGGGCAATATTGTCGTAACGGGCATTTATCAGGGGAGTGCCCTAGCCTTTGGCAGCACCACGCTACCGAGTGCGCCCCTGGGCGGAATGTTTGTAGCCCGCCTCAGCACCGCTGGCCAATGGCTAAGCGCCGTGGCGGCAGTACCCACCAACCTGGGTACTACCGCTCCGGACCTGAATTTCTATGATGCTGCCGTAGGCCCGCAGGGGCAGGTAGCCGTGGCCTTCCGGCTGCGGGATGCCCAACTCAGCTTGGGCACCACCACTATCAGCGCGCCAGCCTCTACTTCAGGCGGAACTGCGGTGGTAGCTCAGCTCAGTGCGGCCAACCAGTGGCAGTGGGCCACGGTGCCCACCAACAGCTCCAATTCATTGTATTACACGACCAGCGACATGAAGTACGACCCCAGCGGCAATCTGTGGCTGGTGGCTCGCAGCTCGGCCAATGGCCTGCAGTTGGGCAGCAATACCATTGCCAACACCAACCAGTTTGTAGTGCGTCTCTCCGCGGCCGGTCAGTGGGGCGTGGGTGGCAGCATTGGAGCTTCCCCCAGCGACTCGCCCGGCACGCCCCGCGGGCTGGCTGTTGATGGCCAGGGTAATGCGGTGGTTACCGGCCAGCTACGCACCCAGACCAGCTATACCTTCGGCTCGCAGGTACTGACCACCACTACTACTACCCGCACCTACGTAGCCCGGTTTAGCGCGGCCGGCCAGTGGCAGTACGCCCAGCTGGCTCCTACCGCTACCAACACCGCCGGCAATGCCGACTACTCCCTAAACGATGCCACGGTGGATGCCAGCGGTAATCTGCTGGCCGCTGGTTCCCTGACAGGCACGGCCGTGTTTGGCACCTCCACCCTGGTTAGCGCCGCTTACGGCGACGCCATCGTTGTGAAGCTCGCCAATGCCGGCGTCGTGTCAGCTCTGCGCCAGAAAGCCGGAGTAGCGCCGCTGGCTCTCTTCCCCAATCCGGCTGCTGCGGGCACTCTGGCTACCCTACGTCTGCCCGCGGTTTCTACCGCTGCCCTGCCCGTGACCCTGCGCGACGCCCTGGGCCGGGCTGTGCGGACCAGCACGGTACCAACCGGTCGCCTGGAAGGCAGCGTGTCTACGGCGGGCTTAGCACCGGGCCTGTATCTGCTCGAAGTAGGCGCCCAGCGCGCTCAGTTGGTGGTAGAGTAAATACGGGTCGAAGCACGTACGGCTTTGGCCGGACACGCAGCTTCCTCCAAAAATAGTTTCAAGCCGGGGTCTGCCGAATAGGGCAGGCTCCGGCTTTTTGCTGTTCGCACCAGCTTACCCCGGGCAGCAGAAAGTGCCTACCGGCTGTTTATTCCGGCTCAAACGGGGAACTCACCGCCCCAACCTGGGTCAGGAGCTGGCCGGCCCACCCCTAAAGCGGCCGGGCGCTTACGAATGCGGCGCTACGGCGGGCGGCTACCAGCCGAGTTAGAGAGGGTTTTTACCGTGTTTTTCCGTAGGATTGCAGCCGTATTCATTTCTCTTACATCTTCCTTATATGCGAATTATTACCCCTTGTCTGCACGCCGCGCTTATTGCGCTCTTGTCGGCGGCCCTGCCCACTGCGGCTCAGGGTCAAACCTGGCCGTGGGCCACGGCTCCTACCACGGCCGCTAACTCTGGCGGCACGATGACCATTACCGCCACGGCCCTGGATGGGGCGGGCAATACGGTGGTGGCGGGCAGCTTTTACGGCACCATCACGCTGGGCGCCTTCACGCTAACCAGCACCGGCGGAGCCGACGGCTTCGTGGCCCGCCTCAATAGCGCCGGCACCTGGACCCAGGCCGTGCGGGCCGGCGGCAGCGGAGCAACAATTTACCTCGACGCCCTGACCCTGGACAATGCCGGCAACGCCGTGGTGGCTGGTAGCTTCAGGGGCCCCAGCATCAGCTTCGGCTCTACCACGCTCACCAATGCCGGGGCGAGTACCTCCTCCGACATCTTCGTGGCCCGGCTGAGCAGCGCCGGCACCTGGACCCAGGCCGTGCGGGCCGGCGGCATCCGCGACGAAGCTGCTACTACCCTGGCCCTGGATGCGACCGGTACGGCAGTTGTCGGGGGCAACTTTTTCGGGTCCACCACTACCATTGGCACCACTGTGCTCAGCAACGCCAGCCCCGCCAGCCAGTACGTGAGCAGCGCCGACTTTTTCATTGCCCGCCTCAATAGCGCCGGCACCTGGACTCAGGTCGTCGGGGTCGGGGGCACTGATGATGATGTTCTGAACGCGCTGGCGGTCGGGCCTGATGGGGTAGTGAGTGCCGTCGGCTACTTCCGGAGCCCCAGCCTGGCCTTCGGGGCGGCCACCGTGGCCAACGTCATTCCCCAGGGCACCGTCACGACGGCGTTTGTGGCCCGCTTAGGCAGCAGCGGCACTTGGAACCAGGCCACGGCCAACACAATGGGCTCTCCTATCCCGACGGAAGTGGCCGTCGATGCCAGCGGCAATACCCTTGTCTCGGGTTTCTTCCTGGGTACCACCACCGACTTCGGCTCCCTCAGCGTGGCCAACACCAATACTCGCGGCAACAGCAGTGACGTCTTCGTGGCCCGGCTCAGCAGCGCCGGCACCTGGACCCAGGCCGTGGGCGCCGGGGGTATCGAGGATGACCGCAGCGCGGGCCTGAGCCTCGATGCCGGGGGCAATGCCTACCTGACCGGGAGTTTTCGGGGTCCTACGGCCAGCTTCGGCCCCATCACGCTCACCAATGCCACGCCCGCCACGGGGAGTACGGACAGCCGCACCGACATCTTCGTGGCCCGCTTGAGCAGCAGTGGTACCTGGACCAACGCCGTGCGCACCGGCAGCACCGCCAGTGAAGAGCCCAGTGACGTAGCCGTGAATGCCGCCGGTACCACAGTTATTGTTGCCGGCCAGTTTTACGGCGCGCTTACCATTGGCCCCTTCACCTTCCCGGCCCCGGCCAACCCGCTGCCCTACGTGGCTCAGCTCTCGGGCCTGACGCTGGGCACTGCGCGTGCCACCCGGCCGGCAGCAGTGAGCTTGGCGCCTAATCCGGCCCATGGCCTCACCCAGCTGGGGCTGCCTGCCACCGCCAGTGCCCAGCCCCTGCTGCTGCTTGATGGCCTGGGCCGGGAAGTGCGCCGCCAGACCGTGCCGGCCCGCGCTACCGCCGCTACCCTGGATGTAACCAACCTGCTACCCGGCCTCTATGTGGTGCGCTACGGTACCGCCACAGGGCGACTCGTGGTCGAGTAAAGTCGGGGAAACCACCCGTTCAGTTACCAGCCCCGGACTTCCCGCTGCGGAAGCCGGGGCTTTTTGCTGGATTTTTATTTGGTGGGCGGAGCCGCTTCGGCCAGCAGCGGGACTATTTCGGCGGCTTCGAAAGCCAGCACCCGCAGGCGCAACGCCAGTATGGCCGGCGTACCGGAATTGCGGTCCAGAACTTCGTGAGCCTCGGCGGCAAAGTCGGCCAGCCACTGCTGCCCCCGCTCGTCGGGATAAGCCAGGTGCAGCGCGGGCAGGGCTTGCAGGCGGAGCCGGGCCTGGGCCAGCTGGGTTTGGCAACGGGTAAGCTTCTGGCGCAGCGGGTATTCCTCCCGCTCGATATCCTTGAGCCGCAGCCGCAGTGTATCCTGCTCCTGTTCCGACAGGCGCAGCGGGGCCGGCGCGGGTACGGGGGCGGGGCCATCGGGCACGGGCAGGACCTGGGTTAAGTGGTGAAAGCGGAACCAGGCGGCCGTTGGCATACTCCTTTCCCCTCGTTCGTCCATTGCCACGGTGGCGCGGGTCAGGTGTAGCAGCCGCGCCACGTCGGGCTGGCTGAGGCCAAAGTGGGCCCGCACCAACTGCTGAATATTCTGGTAGGCACGGGGGCCCCGATGGCGGGAGAACTTCCTGGGCATCACGGAAAGGATAAGGAGAGAAAGTTGTGACGTTATAGCTTGTGACGTTATGAAACGTCACAAGCTATAACGTCACAACTTTGCAAGCAAGCAGTGACCCGGGCCTTTTTCTAAGCTGGCAGTGCGTCACTTCCCGCCTTCGGCTACCTTTGCCGGATACTTCTTTCCCGTATGGCCTCTCTCAACGGCATCACCGTTCATCCCGACTGCCGCCATTTCCGCGGCGACATCCCGTGCCGCCCCAACAAGGAGCACGGTTACCAGTGCGCCGGCTGCCCCGAGTACGCCCCCGTGCAGCAGCGCATCCTCATTATCAAGCTCGGGGCCATCGGCGACGTTATCCGGACTACCCCCCTGCTGCGCCGCCTGCGCCGCGAATACCCCGGCTGCAAAATCACCTGGCTCACGCTCACGCCCGCTATCCTGCCCAGTGGGGCCATTGATGAAATCCTGAAGCTGGAGCTGGCCAGCGTGCTGCACTTGCAAGCCCGGGAGTTTGATTTGCTGCTGAACCTGGATAAGGATAAGGAAGCCTGCGCCCTGCACGACTCGATTCGGGCCACCCAGAAGTTTGGCTACACCCTGCACCCGCAGTATGGCGTGGCCTGGCCCAGCAATGAGCTGGCCAACCACAAGTTCCTGACCGGCGTGTTCGACGAGCTCAGCCAGCTTAATCAGAAGCCCTACGTCCAGGAAATCTTCGAGCTCTGCGGCTTCGAGTTTCAGCACGAGGAGTACGTTTTCGACACCCACCAGGACAAGGGCTACGACTGGCGCGCCCTACCCACCGGCAAGCCCCGCATTGGCCTCAATACCGGCTGCGGCGATAGGTGGACCACCCGCCTGTGGAGCGACGAGAAGTGGCTGACCCTGATTGGGCAGCTGCAGCAGGCCGGCTACGCCCCGGTGCTGCTGGGCGGCACGGCCGAGGATGAGCGCAACCAGCGGCTGCGGGCCGCCACCGGTGCCACCTACCTAGGTACCTTTCCGCTGGAGCAGTTCATCAACCTGATGTACCAAATGGACGGCATCGTGACCCAGGTGACGATGGCCATGCACATCAGCATTGCCCTGCAAAAGCCCACGGTGCTGATGAACAACATCTTCAACCCTTACGAATTCGACCTCTACGGCCGCGGCCAGCTCGTGCAGCCCGAGCGGCCCTGCGTGTGCTTCTACCGCGGCACCTGCAAGCTAGGTACCAGCTGCATGGAAGAGCTGCCGGCAGAAAAGGTGTTCGAGGCCGTACAAGCCAGCGTACCGGTGTAGAGATTATTCGGTCGTCTGTCATCCTGAGGCGCAGCCGAAGGACCTTCCTCACTTGTCCCACTGTGGGTTCTATCCACGCAACAAAGTCCTTTACCGCGCAGGTGGTAAAGGGCTTTGTTGCGTTTAATCAGCCTTGTCACTGAGCTGAGCAAGGGCCTTCATTCCGCTCTGCTCCACGCAGGATGACAGGCAAGGAAACGGAGAATAGATTAGAGGTAGGCGAAGCCCTCAATTCCTAACCGCCACGGCCTTTAGCGCCGCTACCATTTCGCTCCACGAAAACTCCTTCTTCTTGGCCCAGACGCCCGCCGCCAGCTCCGACTCGCGCTGGTGCTCGTAGAAGTCGACTAGGGCGTCGGCAATGGCTTTGGGCATGGGCCTCACCACGTAGCCCACTTCCCCATCGGGAATCAGCTCGGCCAGGCCGCCCACGTCCGTTACCAGCATGGGCCGCTCGAAGTGGTAGGCAATCTGCGAGACGCCGCTCTGGGTGGCATTTTTGTAGGGCTGTACCACCATATCGGCGGCGCAGAAGTAGTCGGCTACTTTCTCGTTGGGGATGAAGTCGGTGGCCCGCACCAGGCGGCTTTCCAGCTCGTACTGCTTGATCAGGGCTTCGTAGGGCGCGGCGTCCTCGTAGTACTCGCCGGCCACAATGAGCTTGACGGGCAGCTGGCGCAGGCGCGGGTCAGCAAAGGCTTCCAACAGAATATCCAGTCCCTTATAAGCCCGGATAAAGCCGAAGAACAGCAGGTAGCCAAACTTGGGGTCCAGGCCCAGGGCTTGCAGGGCGGCGGGTTTGGCTTTCAGGGCCCCAAAGTTGTCGTAGAGCGGGTGGGGCTGGTACTGGGCCGGCTGTTTGAAGTGCAGGCGGCGCAAATCGGCCAGCACCGAGCGCGACATCGTCACGAAGCCATGGCAGGCCGAGAGGAAGTAGCGCGTCAGGGGCCGGTCGCCGGGGCGCTTCTCGTGCGGAATGACGTTGTCGGTAATGGCCACGACGCGGGTGTGGCGGTTGCGCCGGATGCGGCGGGCAATGTAGCCCAGGGCCGGGCCCATAAACGGCAGCCAGAAACGAAAAACCACCAAGTCGGGTTTTTCGCGCCGCAGCTTCTCCCCTACCTTCCACCACGACAGGGGGTTTACCGAATTGATGCTGACCTCAATATCCAGATCCGCGGGGCCCGCTTCGGTGCTAAACTGAGTTTGACCCGGAAACAGAAAGTCGGGGTACTGCAGGCTGAAGGTCACGATGCGCACCTCGTCGCCGGCCTCGCGGAAGGCCCGGGCCAGCCGCTCGTTGTAGGTTGCCAAGCCCCCGCGCAACGGATAAGCCGGCCCAATAATGACGACGCGTGCCACAGGCGTACAGACTTTAGTCAGGTAAGTTTATTCGGTCCCGAATCAGGTAGTCGTTGCGCCGCGGGCCGTTGAGCTGCACCATTTCGGCCAGGAAACCGGCCAGGAAGAGCTGCATACCCAAAATAACGGCCACCAGCGCCAGGAAAAAAAGCGGCTGGTCGGTCACGTCCCGGGCCCGCAGGTTGTGGTAGGCCAGATATACCTTCTCAATCACCAGCCAGAGCGTAATGAGCATGCCCACCAGAAACGACACCGAGCCCAGGGTACCGAAAAAGTGCATGGGCCGCCGCCGAAACCGGCTCACGAAGGTGATGGACATCAAATCCAGGAAGCCATACACGAAGCGCTCCAGCCCGAACTTGGTCACGCCGTACTTGCGCTCCTGGTGCTGCACGGCCTTCTCGCCGATGCGCCCGAAGCCGTTCCACTTGGCAATCACCGGAATGTAGCGGTGCATCTCCCCGTACACCTCAATGCCCTTGACCACGCGCTGGTCGTAGGCTTTCAGGCCGCAGTTGAAGTCGTGCAGCCTGATGCCCGAAATCCAGCGCGTGGCCCCGTTGAAGAGCTTGGTCGGAATGGTTTTGCTCAGCGGATCAAACCGCTTCTTTTTCCAGCCGCTCACCAGGTCGTAGCGCTCCTCCACAATCATGCGGTAGAGCTCGGGCAGTTCCTCGGGCGAGTCCTGCAGGTCGGCATCCATGGTGCACACCACCCGGCCGGTTGTTTCGCGGAAGCCCGTGTTCAGGGCCGCCGACTTACCGTAGTTGCGGTTGAAGCGGATGCCGCGCAGGTGGGTATCAGTTTGGGCTAATTCCTCAATAACGTCCCAGGAAGCATCCGTCGAGCCGTCGTCAATGAGAATCACCTCATAGGTTAGCCCGTGCTGGGTTAGCACCCGGTTAATCCAGCGCGTGAGCTCCGGCAAGGACTCGGCTTCGTTGAGCAAAGGAATGACGATGGAGAGCTCAACCGGGAAATGGGACGACAAACGCTTACTCAAACTCGGGACGGTTGTTTTTAGTAATGGCCGAGATAATCAAACTGGCCAGCAGGCCCATCATCACCGCACCAATCAGGACGGAAACCATCATCATGGGCCCGTTCATGAACTTACCGGTCATGGCCATGGCCTGGTCGATCTGCTCATCCGACATCGACCCTTTGGCTTCCATGTCCGCGCGGGTTTTATCCATGAGGCGGGCAATGAAATTGGTATCGATTATCGTCACATAAACATACGTAAAAATGGCGCTCAGCACGCCTGACACGGCCGACAGCGTGGTTCCAATCCCGAGGCCCTGCCCGTAGGACATAAAGCCGCCATTCTGCTGCTTGTACGCCCGGTGGGCTAGCACAATGGCGCCAATCAGAATCAGCAAGGTGAGCCATTTGGCGGGGCTATTCTCCAGGCCGGCCACGTTCAGCGCAAAAGAAATAATTACCGAAATCAGGCCGGTCAGCAAACCGTAGCGCACCCCAACGGCAGTGCTAGAAGCAGGAGTAGACTGGTTTTCCATGGTACAAGCAGTATATGGTGAAACAATGAGAAACTAACGCCGCAGAAAAATGCCACCGGGGAAGCTCAGCAGCAACCCAAATAGCAGCTTTTTCATGAAATCATCCGCCGCCAATCCTTGCGCGTTTACCGCCCTGAGGCCCTGAATCGTCCGTTCGTACTGCTCTTTGCCACCGGGTTGCCGCAGAAAATCCGCCCGGGAGCCTTCGGCAATCTTGAGCATGGCGGCCTTGCTTTTCTCCACCTGTTCGGGGCCGGCCACCTGCGCTAGTCCGTACACGCCCAAGCCGGAAAGAGAGGCCGCTATTACGGCCGTCAGCACGCCCGTGCCAATAGCGCGCTTCAGGCCCGGACCCTCGGGCTGAAAGTACCGCTTCAGAAACCACTGACTGGCAATAACGGCCAGCGGAGGCACAAAAATGACCATCAGCCGCTTCGGGCCGAAAGGGTCGTTGCCGAGCAGCAGCAGCCCGGCTATCCAGGCGGTACAGAGCACCCCGGCGCCCACGCCAAAACGCAGGGCCGTACGCAAAACCACAGTATTAGGGGAAACTTCGGAGGACACAGCCAGAAAACAAGTGAGGCAGCAAGATAGAGGACTTTGCCCAAACTATGCGCCTACGCGGCCACTGCCGCGGCTGGTTGTGGTTGGCGGCGGCCCATAAACCGCAACAGCAGTACTTCGGCCAGCAAGCAGCCCAGGGCCAGCAGCAGGCAGTAGCGCCACAGGGGCGTACCCACCCGCTGGGCCTTGTAGTGCGCGGCCACCGACCGGTCGGTTCCAGGCTCATACACCTGGATATTCGGCCGTTTAGGTCCAATCAGCTGCCGCAGCTCCGCGGCCGAGTAGTACGTCAGCTCCGACTCGGCTTTGTCCAAGTTTAGGGCCAGCGTCGTCAGGATCTTATTGTTGTACACGACCTGGTAAAAGCCCGGCTCCTGCACGGTAGCCGGTAGCGTCAGGCGCAGCCGGCCCGCTTCCCAGCGCTGGGCCGGAATTACCGTCAGACTGTCCTTGCGCAAGCTTACCACCGGCTCGTCACGCTGGTCAGCGCCCTGCACCGGTATGGCCAAGGCCACCGTGCCCTGATTAAGCCGATACGCCAACCGCTGCTCCGACCGGTAGCTGAGCATTGCCAATCGGTACATTACGGGCACAAACAGGGCGTGCTGAGTGAAAGTTGAATACGCCGGGCTGAAGGGCGCGGCAAATAGATATACTTTCCCCTTACCGCTCGGAAAGCCGGCCAGATATCCGTCCCCGTTGCGCATTTTCAGCACGTCCGTTCCCGACCGGGACCAACGAAGCACTGGCGCGGCCTTCGGCATAACCGCCCGCTGATTGGAGGCGCTGAATACATCCTGAAAAAACGGATTCTGCAAGGCCGGAGTGGCAACATCCTGCAGTACTGGAGTGGTACCAGCAGCAGCCTGCCATTGCACGGTCCCGATACCTAAGGTGCGAAACAGCTGATTATAGGTCGTCTGCGCGTCAGGGCCGGCCGCGGGCGGTACAACTACCAGCGTAGCTCCCTGGTTTACTGCCCGCACCATGTTTTCCCGCAGGGCAGGGCTAATCTGCGCCACCTCTTCTACCACAATCAGGTTAGCCGCGTTCAGCCGACTATAATCTATGTTCTGCGAGTTACTGGCCAACGCAAACATTGACTCATTACGGTACACCCGGTCCACTGCCGTGGCCTTGGGAGGTGCCACTCTGAGAATACCAATCTGCGCCGCCGCTTGGAGCGTAAAATAGTACGTGTTGTCAAAGGTCACCGGCACATCCTCTACCTCAACTCGGCACTGCGCCAGCGCCGAATTCTGCAATTGCACCCTTACCGCAATTGTACTGCTCTCGTGTGCATTTACGGTAGTGCGCAAGGCCGCTACCTGCCGATTGCCTACAAAGACTTTCACCTGACAATCCGTTACCGCTTGGGTACCGCCATTTCGCAGCCGCACCCGCAAACCTATGTCCGAGCCGGCGCGCACAAAGGCATCATCCAGCAGCACACTGTCCACATATACGTTGGCAGTTTGCTTTCCCCGCAATGGCACCAAATAAACTTGACTCAGAGTATCCGCACCAACTGCCCGTAGATTGAACGTGTTCTTTTGAAAATCGGAAAAGACAAATGTCTGCCGCACATCCGGTGTACGCTGCGCCCTGTCGAGTAAGCTTGCGACACTCCTTGCCTGCCCCGATATGCTTACCTGTTGGAGTACAGTTTGAAAAGCGCCAGCCGGCAGCAAAGAATTAGTAGCCGTGGGCAACAGATACCGTGCCGAGGCAGGATACACTGTCGGCAACTCTTCAGCCTGCTCAATAGCCTGATCCAACAACTGCTGACCGTTTTCACTTTCCACCGCCATACTCGGTGATGTATCCACAATGGCTGCTATCACCCCTCCAGCCTGCTGTTGCTGCTCAGGGGCTGGTATAAAGGGTTGGCAAAAAAGTAGAACCAGAAATACCACAACCCCAACGCGGGCCAATAGAATTAACAAATGCTTCAGCTTCCGCTGTCGAGCCGTCACCAGTTTTATTTCTCGGATAAAGCCAACGTTGGTGAACAGGATGCGCTGGGGCCTGCGCAGCTCGAAGAAGTGAATTACGATTGGAATGGCTATTGCCAAAAGCCCCAGTAAAAACCACGGATACGTTAATGCCATCAGATGCTTAGAACAAGTCTGTGAATGTAACACTCAAAGACACCACACTTATTCATTGCATGCACGAATTTCCTCAATAAGGGTGTCAACACGTAAGATAATTGCAGTGCCAACCATGCAGAAAGCTGAGTGTCACTCAGCAAAAAACGACGAATCAGCTGGGTCGGAGTACCGTTTGGGTCAGCGGCATTCCCCGGCCTGCTCCCGGACCGAAGCGCTGCCACCCCGGCGGGGCCGGTAGTGGGCACCCGGAGCCCCGCGGCCGGGGCGGGGGGGGAGAAACGCAAAACACCCCCTCGCAGCCCGAAGTCGCGAGGGGGTGTTGGCAAAAAAGGTTGGCGGCGACCGACTCTCCCACCGGTGAAGGTAGTAC